>CAYWBR010000059.1:0-16917 GCA_964456675.1 uncultured Bacteriovorax sp.
AAGGTAAATTGTATATCAGCAGGACCGATTAGAACGCTTGCTGCTTCTGGAGTACCTGGGCTTAAGGAGTATTTAAAGGCGATCGAAGAAAAAGCTCCAATGAGAAAAAATGTTTCCCAAGATGATGTTGCGGGAACTGCACTTTATTTGGCAAGTAATCTTTCAAATGGGGTTACTGGACAAGTGCTTTATGTTGATTCTGGTATGTCAATTATTGCCCATTAATTTTTTTCTAGAAGCTATATTTTATATATAGCTTCTAGAGTATTTCTTTTGCAAATGCCTCAGTGAAAAACATCCCTAGGTAATTAAGTTTTCCATTTTCTGAAAGTTTTATTTCTAATAACTTTTCTAGTTTTTCTAGGGAATGCTCAATATTGCAAGTTGAATGTTTATTAATTAGATTTTCGGATTTAAGTAAAATTTTTTGTTCCTCTTCATTTAACTTATATGCCTTGATTTCTTTTTTTATTGAATCAGGAAGTGAGTTTTTACAATGAAGGGCGTAGTTTAAATACTGGTTGAGATGCAGAGGGTTTTGTTTTTGAAAGCTTTTTTTAATTGAAGAAATGCTTCCAACTCCAAAGCCTAAAAAATTTTGAAAACTAGGTGACATAAATCCCAATTCATTTTTTATGAGCTTAGTACTAAGTTTGGTGTAGTGTCCAAAGCCTGATGGCCTAAAATCTGTATTCTTTACTAAGTTAAAGTGAATTTTAAAAAGAGTTTTTAAAATGATTTCTCGTGAGAGTGTATTGCCGTTTCCAAATAAGTACATATTTTGGGTGTTGAAGCTAGAAAGTCTGATTGGTCTAATCGTGAAATAGTCTAGGGAAAGATCTTTGATTTCTTCATGGAATCGCTCTAGATGATTTACTGTTTGATTTGGTAACCCTGCTATGAAATGTCCACCAATAACAAAATTCTCACTGCGAAGTTTTTGAGTAAGTTCTGCGATGTTTATTTTGTTTTGGTAGCGATTAACGTTTTCTAAAATGTCTTGATCAATATCCTCGATTCCAAGACGAATTTCTTTAATTCGCCATTTTTTATAGAGCATAATTTTTTCGGCCAAAACACTATTATCGAAATCCATTGGATGAGCATCTATCGAAACATAAAGTTCTGCGTCCACTTCAAAATGTTCATAAAGAAAAGAGAAGATTTGCTCAAGGTTTAGGTTGGATAAGTTGCTGGGAGAGCCTCCACTTAAATGTAGTGCTTTTAATTTTTTTCTGTGTGGGATTCGGTTTTTTATTTCTTCAATAATTGAATTTATATATACAGATCTAATCTTCTGATCTTTTGTCACAGCTATGTTTAAATCACAATAGGAGCATAGCTTTTCGCAAAAAGGAAAATGCAAGTATATTGAGATATCGGAGTTGGAGTCTAAAAAGCTAGATTCGATGGATGTATATTCTTCAACGGTAATCGGGGAACTCTTCAAGTGGTGTGATCTTGAGAGCCATTCAACTATCGTATCATTAAATTTTATATCAATTAACCGATTGTCCATTTTTTTTTTAGTATTTAAAATTATTGTGAATAAAGTTAACAGCGTTAAGAACATTTTCTTTTGGAGTGTGTTGTAATACGCCATGACCTAAGCCCATAATCCATCGATTCATTGGTGCATTGGCAGCTTTGACACTACTATAAAGCTCTCTGAGTTTATTTTCTAGCAATGGCCATGGGTAGTGAAGGTAGCTTGGATCTAAGTTTCCTTGGATCATAAATTCATCGCCAAATTTATTTAAGACCTCTGGCAATGACATTCTCCAGTCTATACCTAAGACATCTATCCCTGAACCGCGCAATGAATCTAGATAAGATATATGCGTTAGTTTTGAATAATAGACCACTTTTTTTCCTGGATTTTTTTCTTTGAATAAGCGAATAACTTTTGTGATTTCAGGAACAAGAAACTCTCGGTAATCCGCGAGCATTACTTCTCCAGCTGCAGTATCAAATAAGCAAACGGCCTCTGCTCCATTTTGTGCTTGGACGGTCATTTCTTTTACTAGTTCTGGTATTAATAAATCAAGAAATCCGCGATATCTTCCATCATAAAAACCAAGTTTACTCGATGTGAGATTTCCCGAGTGTGATCCTTCAACGGCGTAGGTGTATAAAGTAAAAGGAGCACCAACAAAGCCCAAAAGGGTAGTATCTTTAGGGAGTGCTTCGGTAAGATTTTTACACGCTTTACCTTGAAAGCTAAAAAAGTCATTACCATCGGCAATGATTTTTAAATTTTTTAGATCATTACTCTGTTGTAATTTGAATTCAAGTGTAGGAGGACCTGATTCATAGGATAGACCCATATTTAATTGTTCAAGGGGAAAAAGTAGGTCAGAAAAAAGAATAGCAGCATCAAACTTAAATTCGTTAATTGGCCCCATTGTAACTTCACATGCAAGACTTGGATCTTTACACATGGTCATAAAGTCGGAATCTTTTTTTATATTTTGATAATGGTCATGGTAGCGACCAGCTTGGCGCATAAACCAAACCGGAACGATGTCAGAATTATCTTTTTTAGGTCGGTTGATGAATAGGCCCATTTTTATATCCTTTGTTTTTAATTGTTTTTTAATTGTAATTTATATCCGATACCTCGGATTGATATTATGTCTGTATTGCCACTTTGATCGGTTTCGCACCATTTTCTAAGTTTAACGATGTAATTGTCTACTGTTCTAAGACTGGGGTATTTATCTTCCCCCCAAATTTTTTCAATAATTTCATCGCGATTGACTGCTTCGTTTTTATGTCTGTAAAGCATCTCCAAAATAGCATTCTCTTTTTGTGAAAGGGGAATGATGTTTCCCGTGCCATCTATTATTTCAAATTGTCGAAACCGAATTATTAGACGGCCAAGCTTTATTTCGTCTGGTAGTAAATTTAAGGCATCTCGGTTTTTAAGAATTCGATCAAGCCTTAGAGTAATTTCTTTTAGCGCAAATGGTTTTGTAATGTAGTCTTCAGCACCAATTTCTAATCCCTCAACTTTAGTATCAGGATCGTTAAGAGCTGATAGAAATATGATTACTGTATTGTTACTGATGTTTCTCAGGTGCCGGCCAAAATCAAGACCTGAGCCGTCAGGAAGGCCAATATCTAAAAGAGCAACATGAAAATTTTCTTTAATAACACTTCTGTGTGCTTCGGCAATATTTTTTGCCCAAATTGTTTCATATCCTTTTTCATTTAAGTATTCAGATAAGGTCGTGCCTAAATTATTTTCATCTTCAAGCAAAAGTATCTTAAGCATGGGCGTTCCCTTTTTGTAGTTTTATTGAAACAGTGAAGGGATGAGATGAGGATAGCTCCATGGAGCCATTCATTTTTTCAATTAGTTTTACGCTTAGGTAAAGGCCTATTCCTGAACCTTTTTTTGCCTCACCTCGATAGAATAGTTCACCAAATTGTTGAACTCTACCTTTAAATTTACCAGTGTCCGTATATTTAATAATAAGCCAGTCTTCGTCGTAGTCTTTAAGTGTGATGGTCGCATGTTTTTGAGCTGTATGGATTAATGAATTTTCAAATAAATTTTTCATGACTATTTCAAAGGCAAAACCATCAACTAGTAAGACTGTTTGCAGATTCGTGCCGGTTTTAAATTGAATTTCCATTCCGTATTTTTCTTGGGCAATCTTAATAAGACGTTTCAGTTTTTCTTTTATGTCGGTGGCTTCAAGATTTAAAACCCCTCCTCTTTCGATGCGCGATAGGTGGAGAACTTTATCCATCTGGCTTTCAAGTACGCCAGTGTCTTCTATTAAACGTTCTGTAAGTCGAATAAGTTTTTCATTTTTAAGATCTTGGCATGCTTCATGAACTACTTCACTTTGAAGTTTGATACTTGCAAGCGGAGTTTTTAATTCATGAGTTAATGAGGCGAAGAATGCTTGCATAGCGTGATTTTTTTTCAGATCACGCAAATATAAAAGTAACAAAGATCCAGACACTAAAAACATAATGGCAAAAAATGCAGATCCCTCCCAGAGGAGCATATGAATTAGTTTTTCTGGTGAGCCTGGTAGAAAGAAGTTAACGTCATTTATTTGACCTAAACTTACAATAAGATACATCCACCATGAACCGATGAGCATCAGTACAATAACCCATAACAGATTTAAAACTAAAATGAGTTTTGTATTTGATTTAAATTTCATTAATTAAATAATCTTTTTTCTAAATTACTAACAACTTCATCGTCGTGGGCCAAAGATACAAAGCCAACTTCATAAGCGTTGGGGGCCAAGTAAATTCCACGATCAAGCATTACTTTAAATAAGTTATAGAATTTTTCAGATAAATCACTTGGTATATCGCCAATTTTCTTAACGGCATGGTGAGGAACTAACCAAAATAATGATCCATAATGAACCATGACGATCTCTTTAAATTCGCCGTTATTATATGTTTTTAAAAATCTATCAAAAAGGCCAACTATTTTTTCAGTATAGCTATGAAGTTTTGAGTAGGCTTCTGGAGTCATTTGTTTAAGTGTTGCAAGACCGGCCACCATGGCAAGTGGGTTAGCACTTAGAGTACCTGCTTGGTAAACAGGTCCAATTGGAGCTAAATGTTCCATAATAAATTTACTAGAGCCGATGGCACCAACAGGCATTCCGCCACCAATAATTTTTCCATAAGTAACTATGTCTGGCTTTATTTTTGTAATTTCTGCCATCCCACCAAAAGCAACTCTAAATCCTGATATTACTTCATCAAAGATAAGTAGAGATTTATTTTCATTACAGATTTCACGTAAAAATTTTAAAAAATCTTCTGTTTGAATTAATAGACCATTGTTGGCAGGAAGTGGTTCAATGATAATTGCGGCAATTTGATCTTTATGGTCACGAAAGCAAGCTCTAACGGCATCTTTATCATCCAGATCAACAACTAATGTATCATTGGCAATTCCCTTAGTGACTCCGGCCGAGCTAGCTTCTGCTGTTCCCGCAAGTCCTGAACCAGCTTTAATAAGCATTGAATCAACATGTCCATGGAAACATCCATTGAATTTAATAATCTTATCTCTTTTTGTAACTCCGCGAGCTAGGCGAAGTGCTGTCATGACAGCTTCTGTTCCAGAGTTCACAAATCTCATCATTTCAATATGAGGAAGTTTACTTGTTAAAAATTGAAGTAGTTCAACTGAGTAGGGTTCACAGGCACCAAAGCTCCATCCACGAGATAGAGCATTTACTAATTCTTTTTCTACGACTTCATTTTTGTGACCTAAAATTAATGGGCCAAAGCTCATACAGAAATCAATATAGTTTTTTCCTTCGATGTCTTCAAATGAAGCGCCACTAGCTTTTTTTACAAAGCGCGGAGTTGTATGAAGTCCTTTGAAGCTTCTTACTGGTGAGTGAACTCCCCCAGGAACTAGTTGTTTAGAAAGTGTGAATAACTCAGCATTGTTATTTGGAATCATAACTTATCCTTATTTAATTTTTAATTTAATGTTTTTAAGTATTGTTCAAATTCTTTCATTGATAAAAACGGTAGTAGCTTTAAACCTTCAATTTTTTTTAGTTCATCATATGTTTTACCAAGACCTACAGCGTGAAATTTATTTTTAATTTCTGGTATTAGGTCTGTGAAATAATTAAACTGAGTTGATGACGTCCAGTAGAAGATTTCGGTCTCTAAAAGTTCTCGTTTGTATTCTTCAGATAACTCATGAGTAAGATGAGTATAAACAGGCGTAACTTCCGCTAAGGTTGATTTAGATTTATCGTGAGATAAAACTTCTAGAGCGTGATTTTCTCCATAGAATAAGGATAAAAATTTTGAATCACGTAGGCGTTTTAATTCTTCATCGCCCAAGCTATCACTCGTACCGTGAACCCAAAATCCAAGAGCAGCAAGTTCGCGCATTGTTTTTGTTCCGGCGGCAAAAATAAATTTTTTTTGGTCTTTGTTGTGAGTTAGGAGATCAAGTGCATGGTAACAGTATTTACTAGTTACATATAAATGCTCACCAAATAGAGAGGTTAGAGGTAGAGCTTGTTTTGTTAAATACTTATCAAAGACCAAATGGGAATAGACGTTTTTTAGTTTTGTAGATTTTTTTTCATTAAAGCCGACGAAGATTTTTGTTTTTGCTGAAAGTTTAGGAAGATTTCTTTTTTCCTGGCATTCTTCTAGTTTTTGGATATCGATTTCACCATTATCGTGAAAGCCGCGATGATAGTGGCAAAAATAATCTTTTTTCTTTTCTACGTGAATTCCAACTGCTAAGTGGCAGCCTCCACCATATTCTTTAAATGCAGTTCGTTCTCGTGACACTTCTTCTCGCGTGGTTAGGTCATCCATTTTTTGTAATTTATTCCAAAGGGATTTGGAGTCATTCCTATTTTCTAAGCACTCGATGGCCAAAGCTCCCTGTGCGGCAGCACTTGGAAATTCTGTTTGTGGGAGAACCATAAAAGTAAGATCCTGAATTAATTCTTGTAGAACTTTTTTAGATTCCTCACTTAAGCTTAATCGCTCAAGCCCAGGTAGGGCCAAAACAACAGCATGAAACTCATCATCAACTAATTTTTGAATACGAGTATTTACATTCCCTCGCAAAATTTTTGTTTCAATTTTTTCAACATTTGAAGAAGGTAAATAATTTTTAAAGTGATTTTTTAAATTGTGCATTCTTCTTGGAGAACTGGTACCAATAGTAAATGTTTTTATAAAGTCATCGTTGTTTTGAAGTTTGGCGATTGTTGATTTTTTTATAAGCAACACATCGTGCGCATATGATCTCTTGGTAATAGCAGCAAGTTGAATACCTTCTGGGCGCATACTTCCAAGATCTTTGTATGAATGGACGACTAAATCTACTTTACCCTCTAGAAGTGCTTGGTCTAACTCACGAGTAAAAAAATCTTTACCATCTAGTTGCCACAGTGGTGCATTGGTAATTAAATCACCTTGAGTTTTTATTACCTCTAAAGTGAATTCATCACCTGTTAATTTTTCAAGTTCTTCTTTTACTTGTGTACACTGAGTTAAGGCCAGTAAGCTTCCACGAGTTCCAATTTTATATTGCGCTCTCAAGTCCAAATCCCTCCCAGACCCTAGAGTGCGTTAGCATAAAAGTGTGGCGGCGTTTTTGAACGATGCTTCTAATATGTGTCTGGGCCTTTTGGATTTTTTCCATTTTCTCGTGAGTCAGTTTTGCACTTTCTTTGAAAATATCTTCGAGCTTTAAAAGACCATACTCAGAATTTTTTCCTAGGTGAGATGGTATTTCAAGCGCACATGGGCTGCCAAGGTCAATGAATAAGCGCTGGTTTTTATTTTCAAATGGATGAGTATTAACCCAAGATTGGAAAAATTCCTTATTAAATATTATCGTTTCTGAACCAATTGTGTTTACGATGTGGGCATATTGAAAAAATTCATCTTTTTGCTCCCACGCGATAATATCAACGTTGTAGAGCTCCTTTAATTGATGAAGTCTTTCAATGTTTCTTCCTGAAACAATTAAGTGGTTTTTCTTTTTTAATAGCTTGATTAAGTCTTCTGCAAGTTCACCTGTTCCCGTGATTAAAATACTTGCGCAAGTGGAGTTGTCAGAATTTAAAACTAGATCGCGATGAAGTAATTTTCTAGCAATACCAGCATAGCTTAATTGGCCAATTTCCATCAAGAATTTAGTGCGTACCTCTTTTGAATCTTTAAATAATTTTTCCATTATTTGAATTATTTGATTTTGCTTAAAAGGAAGTTGTAAATATTCTTGATATGCTTTTTTAAATTGTCCAACAATTTCGTATTCACCTAGAACTTGGCTTTTTAGGCCTGATATTGTCTCAAGTAAAAATAGGTAAGCCTCTTCACCGGCATAAGTATCAAATTGATGGTGATTTTTTTCATCTTCTTGTAGGCGGTAAAACGGTGCCATATGAAAGCCAAGAACAAGAGTGCGTTGACAAGTTTTTAGAAGAAAGACGTCCCCGCGCTCAGTTTCTTTAAGACGAGTGCCGGCAGGTAAATTTAAAACTTTAAGTGATTCAAGCATATTTATCTTCAACTTAAAAAGGTTTAAAGATCTGTAATTCCAAAGGAATTGATCTTTTTTTCATGTATTTTTAGTGAGTATAGATAAAATCTTGTAAGAATTTGTCATAGATTTGTAGAAAAAACTATGATTTTCATCACTTGCTTATTTTTTAAAGCAAACTTCTTGCCGATAATTTCGAGTGGTTGTATATGTTTTTTAATGAATACATTAGCACTTAAAACTCGATTAATAAATCTTTCATCGAAGCCTTTTTTGGGAATTCCGGTGCGCATATTTCTTCGATTTGATAACAAACTTGATGGAGCGATTAGTTTTTTTGTTCAGCACTATGGGAAAACTCGCTTCATGGTCGCAATGAGCAAAAAAGTACAGTACTTGGGGCTTGAAAATTTATGGAATAGGGGACCAAAGGCACTAATTTATTTTTTTCTCTTTTACCTTATTCGTGACACTATCCTTTATATTTTAATACCTATTTGGGTGGCCAAAATGGCAACTCCTTAATATCTTATAGTGTCGATCTAACCAAATTTATAAATGATAAATATATCCAACGCCAAATGAGGGGAGTTTATGGATTTAATTTTTAAAGCGCCACAAATTTTGAACCGTAACAAAGGACTAACATTTGATGACGTTCTTCTTGTACCTCAATATTCAGAGGTGACTTCGAGAAAAATTCCTTCATTAAAATCGAAGTTAACTAAAAATCATTGGATCGATATCCCAGTTATTACTGCCAATATGGATACAATTACTGAAATTGAAATGGCAAAAGCGATGGCAGATTTAGGCGGCGTCGGATCTTTTCACCGATTTTTGTCTGATGACGATCAAGCAAAACAAATTCTAGAATTAAAAAATTTTTTGCGAGAAAAAAAATTACAATTACCAATTGCCGCATCAATTGGTGTCAAAGAAGAAGGGATTCGTCGCGCTCACAAATTAGTTGAAGCAGGTGTTGAGGTGATTACTTTAGATATCGCCCATGGGGATTCGATTATGATGATTGAAGTGCTCGATTACTTAAAAAAGAATTTTCCAAACGTGGATGTCATTGCTGGAAACGTAGCTACGGCAACTGGAGTAAAGCGCTTTATTGATCATGGAGCAGACGCAGTTAAAGTTGGTATTGGGCCAGGTTCAATGTGCACAACTAGAATTATAACTGGGCACGGTGTCCCACAATTAACGGCAATCGCACTTGCTGTTTCAATCGCAAAACCCCAAGGTATTCCCGTTATTGCCGATGGTGGTTTAAAAAACTCTGGTGATATTGTTAAGGCGCTATGTGCTGGTGCATCCACCGTCATGGTTGGCTCGCTAGTTTCAGGAACCATAGAAACTCCTGGTGAAATTAAAAGTGGTATGAAGCAGTATCGTGGGATGGCTTCTAAAGCGGCTCAAGTTTCTTGGCGCGGAGAAATGCCACAGGGAATGGCCGCGGAGGGAGAATCCACTATGATTCCATGTAAGGGACCTGTTTCATTAGTGATCAATGAGCTAATGGGAGGTTTACGATCAGGTATGACTTATATTGGAGTTGATTCTATTCCTCTGATGTTTGAGAGAGCAGAATTTATGGAGATGTCAGCATCTGGAATGAGTGAATCAAAGCCACATGGAGTACGCCCTTGAAATTTTTTGATAGAATTTTGCCAGAGGTCTTAAAAGATAATTTTTCTTCCCAAAAATATTTAAAAATGGAAGAAACAGTTCTTAGTTACCCAAAATTGCGCGATAGAATTAATGGGCGTGATGAGGATAAAGAGAAAGCAATTAAAAATCTCAAAGAAATTCGCGCGGAATTATCGACATCAGTGTTTTTTGGAGTTGAAAAATTTTTTGACACAACTTTAGCACAGCTATATGACGGTTTTGATTTTTGTGAAAATGAAATTGAGTTAAAAAAATACTTAGCATCTCATAATGTTGTGCTTGTCCCGAATCATCAAAGTCACGCGGATTACGTCGCTATTAACTACATGTTTTTTAAAAAATATAAAACTACACTTTATGTGGCAGGCGGAAATAATTTAAATATTTTTCCAATCGGTCCAATATTTAGAAAGTCGGGTTGTTTTTTTATTAGAAGATCCTTTGCTAATGATATTCTCTATAAACTTACACTGGAGGCTTATCTCTTTTATATGCTAAAAGAAGGTAATCCCATTGAGTTTTTCTTTGAAGGAGGCAGGTCGCGCACTGGTAAATTACTCCAGCCAAGGTTTGGATTATATCAGATGCTTATCGAAGCCCATAAGGAAATTTCTGAAGAAGAAAGAAGACCTCTTGCATTTGTTCCAGTTAGTATCGTCCATGAGTATGTGCCTGAGCAAAAGGCATTGGCAAGGGAGCTTGATGGAGGGAAAAAAGTTAAAGAAAATGCTGCCCAAGTGTTTGGGTTGATCCGACTCTTTTCATATCAATTTGGCAACATACACATTACGCTTGGTAATCCAGTTATTCTTTTAGAGCATGAAGAGAATGTTAAGTTGCAGACTCAAAGATTAGCGTTTGATTGTTTTACTGAAGTTGGTAAAAACATGCGCCTAACTCCTACATCGTTATTATCAATTATTTTATTAGATGAGCCAAGTGGAGCCTTAAAGTGGGATGAGATTATTCAAAAAGCAAAATCCATAATTACATTTTGTCGAAAATTTAATATTCCCATGACAGAATCTTTAACTGACGATAATTACGAAAAGGCACTGGGACGTTCAATTGATATTTTGATTGGTAATAAAAAAGTTGAAATGATTGGCTCTCCACAAAGCGGGCATGTTTTTTATGCAATAATTGAAGATTCGAGAAAAGAAATCTTATATTTTAAAAATACTGTTCTTCATCACTTTCTAGTTCCTTGGATTGTCAATCTTGCATGGGTTAAGTTATTTAACGGTCAAATTAAAAATGTAGATGACTTAAAACGATTTTTCTTAGCGCAAAGAAAACAACTAGTTTTTGAATTTTATTTGCCATCTGTAAAAGAATTTCAAAGTCGTGCTCTTTTGATTATTTCAGATGCTGTTAAAAAAACGGTAAATTCGCTAGAGGAGTGTATGGAATTAGATCACAAAGAATTGTATCAGATTCTTTCTAGTGTATCGCCTTTTGCCCGTATTAATAATTATTTAATAGAAGCCTATTATGTGTCTGGCCTTTCTTTGATTGAATTGTACGCCGATCAGAAAGAAGGCTTTAAAATGGATGCTTTTACCAAAAGAACTAAAGATGTGTTTGAAGCTGAAAAAAAATTAAAACGAGTAATTAAATATCCTGAAAGTTATTCTGTTCCTTTGTCAAAATCAGCTCTACAGTATTATTCTCACATTAAAGTAGTGGAATCAAAAACTGGATTTTTCATTGTTAATGATATAGAGAAGCTTAAAAATTTAGTTGATTCATTCGAACATGATTTAACAAATCAGCTAATTTTAAATGTGTTAAATTAAAACTACTCAAGGGTATTTCTATGATAATGTCAAAAATTAAAAGACAATTTCCAGGGGATCGCGCTAAAGCCGCTAGTGCAATTGTTGAAATTCTTAAATACTTAGGTGAAGATGTTAACCGTGAAGGGTTAAAAGAGACACCTCAAAGAGTCATTAAATCATGGGATCGTTTATTTGGTGGATATCTCCAAGATCCAGACGACGTACTTACTACTTTTGCGGAAGATGATGTCATCCCTCATGATCAAATCATTCTTCTTAAAGATATAGAGTTTTATTCTACTTGCGAGCACCATATGTTACCCTTTGTTGGCAAGGCCCATGTGGCATATATTCCTAATGATAAAGTTGTAGGTATTTCAAAGCTTGCTCGTATTGTAGAAATATTTTCGCGACGTCTTCAAATTCAAGAGCGCGTAGGCAATCAAGTATCCCATGCGCTAATGGAACATCTTCATGCGAAAGGGGCGGCTTGTATAATTGAAAGCAAGCATTTTTGCATGACTTGCCGTGGAGTTGAAAAACAGAATTCTGTGATGGTTACTTCTTCACTGCGAGGGGTATTTTTGCATAAAAATGAAACCAGACAAGAGTTGTTAAAGCTGATTAAGGGGTAATTTGGTGGTTAATTTCGTAAATATCCCACAGAACGAAAATTACCTTCATAACTCTCGACTTCGATTTTTAGTTGCAGATAATCAGTTAAATCTTGCCGAAATGATAAAAATTGAAGAAGCAGGGATTCAATTTTTTTCGGATTCATTTTTTTTTGATATTTACGAGAACTTATTCTTGGTGCCTATGGTTGGTAAAAAACAACTGAGCACAGGTTTTGTAAATCAGTTTAAAAATGATTCAAATATTCAGTTAAGTACTCAAGATCTCAGGTTTACCGACTTAGAATCTATGTCCGTCCAGTCAGGTTTAGGCCCTGATTTTCTTAACAACGATGAATTTTTAGCGTTAATTGATGAATTATTAGCTAATAATTCTCATTTAAAAAATAAAAAGCTCTTAGTTGAATTAAATTCTAAGGATTTGGCCCTTCATTTTTTTAATTAAAAGATTTATAGTGTGAGTAATAATAATTGCAAGAGTCCATAAGGGATTTTTAGCGGAGAGGTGTTTTATCAGAGAAAATCGCGATTTAGGTTCTTCAAAACCTGGCTTTCAAAAGGACGGAAATAATCAAAAGAAAGATCATGGTCCAAGAGTGAATGAGCAAATTCGTATTCCAGAATGCCGACTAATTCGTGAAGATGGCGAAATGGTTGGAGTTGTTTCAATGAGCGAAGCAAGAAGAATTTCCGAAGAAGAAGGTATCGACCTTGTGGAAGTTTCCCCTACAGCAAAGCCACCTGTTGTAAAGCTTATTGATTACGGAAAATATAAGTACGAACTTCAGAAAAAAGCTCATGAAGCTAAAAAGAAGCAAGTAGTTGTTCAGATAAAAGAAATTCAGTTAAAGCCAAATATTGACGATCATGATCTGCAGACTAAATTAAAACATTGCCAAAAATTTCTAGAACAAAACGATAAAATTAAGCTTTGCATGCAGTTTCGTGGCCGTGAGATGAATTACAAAGATAAAGGAATTGCAAAATTCAACACGGTGGTTCAGACAATTATCGAAATGGGTGCCGCTGTTGAAGCAGAGCCCAAGTTGATGGGGAATCGCGTCATCGCAATCCTTATGCCTGCAAAAAAGGGTGAAAAGACTAAGGTTTAGTCTTTCGCTTAATTTAAGAAAACTACAGGTTATTAAAGGTTTTCACAATTTTAAGTTTACAAACCTAAGTGTTATTGATACTTAGATATGCTTTTTATAATAATAATTAAGGAGAAATCTCATGCCAAAGATGAAAACAAGAAAAGCCGCGGCCAAGAGATACAGTGTTACAGGATCTGGCAAAGTAAATAGAAGAAAAGCCGGTCTTCGTCACCATCTTGAAGGCAGAACAAGATCGTCAAAGAACAAGGCTGGTAAGGCAGCTCTAGTTCATGGTTCAGAAGTTGAAAAAGTAAAAAGAATGTTACCTTACGCATTCTAATTAACAATCTACAGAGTATTGGGTATTAAGTGGATGAAAAAGAAGTAGTCCCTCCAATGATCGTAACAGGAGTAATGTATGGCACGCGTAAGACGTGGATTTAAAGCAAGAAGAAGAAGAAATAAAATTTTAAAATTAGCGAAAGGTTTTTCTTTCGATAGAAGAAGAAAGTATAAGCACACCGCTGAAACTGTAAAAAGAGCATTAATGTATGCTTTCGTTGGGCGCCGTCTCCTTAAGCGTGACATGAGAAAGCTATGGGTTGTTCGTATTGCAGCAGCAGCTCGCCAGCTTTCAACTTCATACTCAAAGTTTATGGGTTCTCTTAAGAAAAACAATGTTGTTCTTAATAGAAAAATGCTTGCAGAGATTGCAGCCACAGACTTTGAAGGATTTAAAGCAATCAAGAAAATTCTTAAATAATTTAGTTATTATTTTTAGATAGAAAAAAAGCACTTCGTAATAGAAGTGCTTTTTTTTTATCTTTTATGCCGGTAAATTTCTTTATTATTGATTTTATGAACACATTCGCCATTAGCATGTAATTCTATAACCCCTCTGACCAAGGTCCCTTCTTCAATATTTGTTTCCCGCGTTGCCATAGCAGAATTTTTTAAAATGGGAGCTATATTTGGACTAGAGTATCTAGTTTGTAGTTCCTGTATGTCCCAAGTTTTTAGCAATCGATTGGTGCTTGTGTAGTAGGGATACATGATTGATGCCTGAGAGTTTTCGTGACAAAAACCTAAAAAATGTCCCATCTCATGGGTGAGAACAGTTTGAAAATCGTAATTAGAGCTACTATTAGTATTTATAAAACTATGATCGTCAGTATTGAAGATAATGTCGGCATGTGTGAGTTCTAAATATGCCCTACCATTGTTACTTTTTAAATAACCAAAGTATTGAGTGATTGCTAAAGCATTACTAGAAACATCGTTGAACCAGGGATTTTTTTTGTAAATTCCAAATTCATTATCGCGATAGTTTGTTAAATTTGAGTATGAGGTGACGGATGTTTGCGCGAGGGTATTTTTAAAAAGAGTTATTCCTGAAGGGGCCCTTTGGTTCCATTCACTTATTGCTGAACTAATTGACGATTTTTCATCATTTGAAAAGTCTGCACTAACATTTAAAACTAACCCAGCGCTTAATCCAATCCATTTTCCGGGTGCACATGTTTGACCTGGGGCCAGTGTTGCATTTTGGTTTTGCGAATTAGTTTCTTCTTTTTTACAAGAGAATAAAACTATAAAAATAATACTAAGAATTATAGTTGATCTTTTCATTTAATTCCTCGCTTGCTTTTTTAGCTAGCGAGGAATCTATCGGACGTAAGTACAATAAAACTAAGTTTGTCGGATATTATTTTTTTAGTGAATTTGCATGATCTTTTAAAAACGTCTCTAAGCCTTTATCTGTTAAAGGGTGCTTGTAGAGTGATTTAAGAGCAGATAAAGGCATTGTCGCAACGTCGGCACCAATTAAGGCAACTTCTCGTACGTGAAAAGAATGTCTTACAGAAGCAGCTAGAATTTTTGTGGTGTATCCGTAATTGTCGTAAACCTGACGAATTTCAGAAATTAAATCGTTTCCATTATGTCCAATATCATCAAGTCTTCCGATAAAAGGGGAAATATATGTTGCCCCGGCCTTGGCAGCCAGTAGTGCCTGGTTAACAGAAAAGCACAGAGTGACATTTGTTTTAATTGATTTATTGCTAAGGGATCTGCAGGTGCGAATTCCTGCTTCTGTTAGCGGTAGTTTAATAACTACGTTTGGATGGATTTCTGAAAGTGCCATGGCCTCTTTCATCATCCCTTCATAGTCTGTGGCGATGACTTCTGCAGAGATTGGCCCATTTATAATGCTGCAAATTTCTCGAATAACATCTTCTTGTTTTTTTCCAGTTTTTGCAATTAAGCTTGGGTTAGTTGTTACTCCATCAACGATTCCTAAAAGTGCAGCTTCTTTTATTTCATCAATTATTCCAGTGTCTAGAAAAAATTCCATAGTAAAAACCTCGGTTTATGGTTCAGATTTATAACAACTCTAGGAATTTTTTGTGCTCCTGACAAGTTAAGTTTTTCCTCTAACGTTAAAATTACCAAACTCATGTTATGCTATAAATATGAAGGATTTTGCTTTATCTATTTTTTTATTTTTGCTTTGCAATGGTAGTTTATTTGCGCAACAAGATATTCTCGCAAGACCAGAAGCAGAGGCCGTGGCAGAGCTTGAAAATGAAATAAGAGGACAGGTTGCCGGTGATAGGGCAATTGTAAAAAAGCGAAGTGTTGAAGCTACTAGCTCTAGCATGAGTAATAATGTCGCCAAGAGAAGTTTGAATGTTCAAGTTGATTCTTTTTTTGACCCCAAGTACGATTACTCAATATTTTCAGGGCGCGTAACAGATCGCGATGATACCGCTAGTATTTTAAAAGTATCTTCTGAATCAAGAAATATAAAATTTTTCAGATCTGGTGATAAAGTTCAGTTTCGGCTACCGTCCAAAGATGGAGAATATTGTGAAGCTTTCGTTCGAGGAATTGAGGAAGATTATTTTGTTCTTTATGTAAAAGATCTGACACCTTGTTATAGTGCTGATGAATATTTTAGGCGTGGAACTTCGTTGATATTTTTTTCTCCAAAGCTTTTAGATCGGGTTCGAGAGGCATCGATATTTCGAGCGACACTTTTTCAAAAGAAAAAAGATTTTTTGTCTCAGTTAAATCAGCTCAATCATGATGTTTGGAACTATGAGGAACAGAAGATGCGTCTAGCTGCAGAGTATGATAAAAAAATTGCAGAGATTGAAAAACAAAAACAACTTGCTCTTGATCAGCATTTATCGAAAAAAAATGATTATGTTACTCTTCAGCGAGAGCTGATTTATCGATTAGATAATATTGATAAAGAAATAGATTTTTATCGAGTTGAAAAAGAAGAGCCTTTGTTTGATCGATGGCATAAAGATCAAGATTTAGGTTACCCAGTATTTGAAAAACCTGGGCCCCTTAGGGCCCAGAGATAATTTAGTTCAAAGTTTTCTTAGTGTAATAAACATCAGCTAAAAATTCGTCATTCATTGGGTGATTAGATGTATGCTCAATATATAATTTTAAATCATAAGATGGGGCAAGTCCTAACCATTCCTTCATAAGACTTACATTTTTTTCTTGGTGTAGCCACTTAAAGATGCATGCTTGTCTTAATGATTTTGGTGTAAGAGTGATGAGTAATTTATGGCGATAGTCTTCAAATATTATTTCAATTCCACGTGGGGATAAGCCACCCGAAATGATTCTATAAGGATTTGCATAGAAAAGTAGTTTATCAAATTCAATTTGCGAACGTGATT
>CAYWBR010000060.1:0-16907 GCA_964456675.1 uncultured Bacteriovorax sp.
TGACAGCATCACTCAAAAGAGAGGCAAGTTCGTATTAATAACCAATCTTAAACTAAGCCTTGAGTAAAATATTTTAGTTTTCCCTAAATATTACGAAAAGCTTTACAAAGGTGGTTATGGACAAAATAACTCAAAGCTGGATTGATTATTTTATTCCAGCGCAAATTAAAGAAAATATTGAAGAGGTTAAACGCCTAAGGCTATTTATTTATATTTGTGGCATGACTGTTCTTTTTGTTTCTATTTCATCTCTGTTAAGCCTCTACCAAACTGTCGAATATGGTGCGTCCAACTATGTAGGACCGGCGGTTGTTCTTCTCTATGGTTTTTTACCCTTTGCTGTTAAACACTCAAAGAATTCTAACTTACCTATATATGCAGGTTTTGCCTTTGCGTTTGTTGCTATTACTCACAGATCATTTAATGATGAGTTTCTTTATTCGGCTACCCTGCTGTGGCTAATGAGCATACCGGCTTTGGCCATGACCATTCTTGAGCGCAAAAAAAGTTTTCCCATATTAATAGCGTCGTTTATTAATTTAACTGCCATTGGTTTTTTTCACTACAAAGAAATCGGGTTCGCTGCGAAAGACCCTCAATTATTTGTAACATACTTATTTGTTATGTTTTTTATTGCTCTTACTTCTCATCTTTTTAATAGAGAAAAAGAAATTGTCCATGATAAATACCTAGAGCTACAATCTCACTCACATAAAAAAGAGAGATTATCAATGCTTGGAGAAATGGTTGCGGGACTTGCACACGAAATAAATAACCCACTGACAATAATCGTTGCTTCATCGAATTTGATCGAAAAAGAAATACTACTCGGACACTCCGATGAAAATTCAATAACAAAAACAATGCGATTAAATCAAAAAATTTCATTTCATGCTGGTAGAATTAATCGGTTAATAGCATCGTTGCGCGAGTACTCTAAAAGCGAAAACGAAATTAAAAAAGATTATATTAGTCTAAATGATTTAATACTCACAATTCCTAAGGGACGTGAAGAACAGTTTATGAAACTTGGAATTGAATTTAGAATTCGCAATTCATCTGAAGAAATTATTGGGTATGTTAACTATTTAATGATTAAGCATGCTATTTTAAACTTGGTAGAAAACTCTATCGATGCGGTTACTCAATATGAAGAGCGCTGGATTGAAATTGAATTAAAAACTAATCAAAAAGATGTTGAAATCCTGGTCACTGATTCAGGTACAGGCATTCCTTTGGAATATCAAGAAAAAATAATGAACGCCTTTTTTACTACAAAAGAAGTAGGCAAAGGCGTTGGTATTGGATTGCTTCTAAGTTCTAGATATATTGAGCTTAACTTGGGAGCGCTACGTTTTAATAAAGATGCGAAAAATACTCAGTTTATAATCTCACTTCCATTCGTGGCCCATCGGCCAAACTTCGCAAAAGAGAACGAAAATTCATTTAATTTGAAAAAAGCTGCATAAAAATTTGGCAAAAACCCAAAGCCTTAAACTTTGGGTTTTAATATTTAATTTTATAATCTAAGTTTTAATCGGTTTGAATCATCAACTGTAGAAACGATTCCCTTCCCATTATTAAGTGACTTTCTAAAGGCCAAATTATGATGATCAGCTACCCATTCACCTTCGGCATGACCAGCGAGCTCATATTCACCAGATAAACGGATTGCATCTACTGGACATGCTTCTACACAAAAACCACAAAATACACAACGAAGCATCTCTATTTCAAATGAAACAGGGGCCTTCTCTACTTCTTTATCAGAATCATCTGCCGCAACGATATGTATACATTGAGCGGGACAATAAGTTGCACACAACATACAAGATGTACAACGAAGTGTTCCGTCATCTTTTACTGTCAATATGTGCTTTCCTTTAAAACGATCAGAATAAAAATATTTTTCCTCTGGATAGTTTAAAGTCATACGCTTTTCAATGCCAAAAACGTTTTTTAAAAGTGCAGCCATGGTAATTTTAAGACCTAAATATAAACCTTTTAAAAAACCGTGAGTACGATATAAATCTGTTTTTAAAATCATGAGTTCACCCATTGTGCATAGTATGCGACATCTTTGGTTGTATCACCATAAGACATGCCTGCTTTTAATTTTCTTTCAGCATTATCAAAATTAATAATTGTTCCCTCTTTCTCTAGAAATGTAGGAATTGGGAGTAAAAAATCAAATATTTTCAACTCTTGAAGAGTTTCTCCGTGAGTTAATGCCATTTTAATGCCTGCTTTTCCAATTTTTGAAAGAAGTGTTTTAAAATGATCTTCATTGTAGATAATTTCCGGTATCACAATAAATATTGCATCACTTGAACTAAGTGAGTTTAGAACTTTATCCAAATGTGCTTCTGAGTGGTCAAAACCAAACTTTTCAAATTGTGCTTTCGCTCCACGAAGATTTGCGTTTTTCCCACCTCTTTTTAAAATGCCATCAAACTCCGCTCCATGAACAGGAAGGGCATAAAGCGCAACATCAGCTTTTGATCCTTTAAAAGTCGAGAAGAACATATTGTATTCTTCATTTGTTAATCCCGCTGATAAAATAAATTTCGCTTTCTTTCCATTCATTTTTTCACGTGCAGAACTCTCGTTTACAGGAACAAATAGCCCATGCATGTTTTCCATAGCACCTGCTAATCTCATAGCATTTGAGACGTGCTTATATATACCTCTTCCATCATCACACATCCAATAACCATTAACCGTTTGATCTTCTACTGGCTTCACTCGGTATGTTCCAGTTTTATTTTGGGAAACTCGAACGGAACACCCTGTTTCGCATCCAATACAAGTTGTATATACATCTTCCAAAAACCAAACACGTTGCTGGAATCTGAAATCTTTACTCGTTAGTGCTCCTACTGGGCAGATATCAACTACGTTTTGAGCATAGTCATTCTTTAAATTTTCATTAACTGTAATTTCTGCATGATCTCCTCTATTTAAAATTCCCATTTCATTAGTCTTAGTGACTTCAGCAGTAAATCGCACACAACGAGAACAAAGAATACAGCGTTCGGCATCCAACATAACGCCACAACCAATGTCTTGAACTTTGTCCTTATGAACTTTTTTATCAATCATTTGCGAATCATATTGCCCATGCTTCATATAATAATCTTGAAGGCCACACTCGCCAGCTTGATCGCAAACAGGGCAATCTAATGGGTGATTTACTAAATGAAACTGTAGCGTTTTTTCCACAGATTCAACAATTCTTGGAGTGTCGTTACGGACAACTATCCCTTCTGCAACCGTAGCATTACAAGACGGGAAAGGACGAGGCACACCTTCTTGCTCAACCATGCACATACGACATACACCTGCAACTGATAAGCCTGCATGGTAACAATAGTGAGCAACCTCTGATCCATCTTTTAAAATAGCTTTTAAAAGATTTGTTCCTTTAGGTGCTTCAATTTCTTTTCCATTAAACGTAAATTTTACTGTTTCACTCATATTTATTATTCCGTTAATTAATTTCTAGCTTTATTGGTTGTAGTTACATAACTTTCAAGCTCTTCGCGGAACACCTTAATCATTCCTTGCGTTGGCATTGCTGCCGCATCAGCAAGAGCACAAATAGTCTGGCCACGCATTGAAGCTGCAACCTTATCTAATAATTCAATATCTTCTTTTTTACTTGAACCATTTTCACGGCGCTTAAAAATTGATTCTAACCAACCTGTTCCCTCACGACACGGAGTACATTGTCCACAAGATTCGTGATGATAAAATTCGAGAGTCCACTTTAAAACATCCCCCATATTGCGAGTATCATCGATGATTACAATAGCGCCTGAACCAAGCATTGACCCTTTTGCCGCGACATCTTCATAATCCATTTTCACTTCATAGGCGGTATTACAATCAAATATGGGTGCAGATGATCCACCTGGAATAACGGCTTTAAGCTTTCCGCCATTTCTCATGCCACCACAGTGAACTTCGATAATTTCTTTAAGAGTTGTTGCCAAAGGAACTTCAATTACACCCGGCTTATTAACATCCCCTGAAATTGAAAATAGCTTTGTCCCTGGAGATTTTTCAGTTCCCCATTGTTTATAAGCAGTAGCTCCAAATCTCATAATCCAAGGAACTGCAGCCAAAGACTCAACATTATTAACCATCGTCGGATACCCACGATACCCCTTGATTGCCGGAAATGGTGGTTTTAGTTTTGGTTGTCCTTTTTTTCCTTCTAAAGAAGAAATAAGACCAGTTTCCTCACCACAAATATACGCCCCGGCCCCACGGTGAACATAGAGGTCAAAGTCAAAGCCTTTGCCCATTATGTTTTTACCAAGATAGCCTTTTTTGTAAGCCTCTTCGATTGCTTTTTCTAGAACTTCCGCTTGACGGTAGAATTCTCCTCGAATGTAGATATATCCTTTTTGAGTAGCTAGTGCCCATGCAGAAATAATCATCCCTTCAATAAGAATGTGAGGACATTTTTCCACAAGATATCTATCTTTAAATGTTCCCGGCTCTGACTCGTCAGCATTACAAATCAAATATTTTTTTGCGTTTCTATCTTTAGAGAAAAATCCCCACTTAACACCTGTTGGGAATCCTGCTCCACCACGACCGCGAAGACCTGAATTTTTCACTTCTTCTTTAATCGCTTCTGGATCTTTTTCTAAACAAGCCTTCATCATTTCATAGCCACCAGCTTTTTCAAAAACATCTAGACGGTGAACTTCTGGAATGTGGTGATAACTTAAAAGCGCATAGTCTTTGTAGTTGGCCAATTCTTTACTCATAATAATCCTTCCCTTTTAACCTATGGATGCTCTTCAATCTTTGAAATCGCAGATTGAAGATTTATCGGTCCATAATAATCGTTATTCACACGCATACATGGAGCCATTTCACAGGCGCCAAGACATTCCATTTTTTGAAATGAAAAGCGGTTATCATGGGTAGGTTTTAAATATTCTGTATTGTAGTGTTTTAATAGACCTTGATAGATTTCGCGTCCACCGTACATTGAGCAAGTAATATTGGTACAAACCTGCACAACATTCTTCCCTACTGGAACGTCATAAAACATATCGTAGAATGAAATTACTTCCTTGATTTTAATTACTGGTATATTCATTAAACCAGAGATGTAACCAACAACGTGGTCTGGAAGCCATCCATTTTGTTCTTGAGCTAAATGAAGTGTTGGTAAAAGTGCTGACTCAACATCATCATAGCGTGATAAATAGCTCTGATATCGTCTAAAATTCTCAGCAGTAAATTCAAATTTTTCTGTGGTACTCATCGGTCTAACTCTCCTGCGATGATATTCATTGATCCAAGCTCAGCAACCGCATCAGCAATCATCGTATTTTGAACAACTTCATTAAAAGATTGGTAAATTGCAAAACAAGGTGGTCTACACTTCACTCTATATGGATTTGAACCACCATCAGAAACAATATAGAACCCAAGCTCTCCATTAGCTGCTTCAGTTGCAGAGTAAATTTCTCCAACTGGCGGTCTAACACCTTTCATAACAAGCATGAAGTGATTCATTAAACCTTCAATATTTGTATAAACTTCTTTTTTCGGAGGTAAGCACACTCTCTTATCTAAAGAAGATACTGGACCTGTTGGTAGATTATCTAAAACCTGGCGAACAATTCTTAACGATTGTCTCATTTCTTCCATTCTCACTAGGTACCTGTCATAAGGATCCCCCTTGTGACCAACTGGAACTTCAAAATCTACATCTTTATAAAAGTAATACGGTGAAGCTTTACGAATATCGTAATTCACACCAGACGCTCTTAAACAAGGCCCTGTATATCCCCAGGCTATTGCATCTTTTGCTGAAACTGGGCAAACGCGTGTTCTATCTACCCAAATTTTATTTTTAGTTAAAAGACGATCTACTTCTTCAATGTTTTTTGAAATTTCTTTCACTGCTTCTAAGCAATCTGTAACCCATCCAACAGGAAGTTCTTGGGCCATACCACCAATTCTCGTTAGTGAAACTGTAAGTCTTGCTCCACAAAGCTTTTCAAATAATTCGTAAACTCGCTCTCTTTGCTCGAAACAAAACCAGAAAGAAGTTAAGGCACCAACATCAACAGCAGCTGCTCCAATACAAACCAAGTGATCTATTACTCTTGATAATTCTGCAAGAACCATACGAAGTGCAATAGCGCGATCTGGAATCTTAACTCCCATCATATCTTCGATTGCTTTACACCATCCAATATTATTCATTGGAGCTGAACAGTAATTTAAGCGGTCAGTATACGGAACAACTTGGTTGTATAAATGTGTTTCACACATTTTTTCAAAACAACGGTGAAGATATCCAATTTCTAAACGTGACCTTTTAATCACCTCACCTTCTAATTCGGCCATAATACGAAGTGTTCCGTGAGTTGCCGGGTGAGATGGACCAATATTAATCCACTCTCTTTTGGCAGCCACTTCTTCTGTTACAGTAGGATCTGGATCAAAAGAAATTTCTAACGATTGAGATAATGGTTGATTTCTAGTCGCCTCATAGTCTTTTCTCAGTGGGTGACCAATAAACTCGTGATGAGTAAGAAGACGCTCTTTTTTTCTTCCCTCAAAAGTAATCCCGTACATATCCCATGCTTCACGCTCAAACCAATCAACGCCTTTCCAAATACTGATAGCACTTGGAATAGTTTCTCCAGCATCAACATCAACTGGTACGCGAACACGAATTCGCTGATGAGTTTCCATATTAAGCGCATGGTATACAACTTCAAATCGTTTCCCATGAGTCCATTCAGACTTAGGACGCTTTAAGTTATCGACTCCACAAACATCAAGAACCATATTGAAACCTAGAGTTTCTTTTAATGTTCTTAATACTTCTGTAATATTTGAAGTTTTTGCAAATAAAACATGATTATCAAATTTATAAAAATAATTCTCTACTCCAAAACGAGTTTCTAATTCATTTTTTAGGGCCTGAACTAAAGGATCAGATTCTAAAAAATTTGGAGTAACAGCTTTATCGCCTGAGGTATAAGAGGTTTGCATATATATCCTTACCTAATTAGTTCTGTGTAATTTTATTCATTTCTTGTTTTTCTAAAACGCTGTACTCGGCTTCTGCTTTTTTCAATTGGTCAGCAGATGAAGACACACCGTTTTTAATACGGTCCTGAATCAGCATTATTCCTTGAATAACTGCCTCTGGAGTTGGAGGACATCCTGGAATATATACGTCTACAGGAATATCGCGAGAAACACCTTGAACGACGTGATAAGCGCGATAAAACCCACCAGAAGAAGCACATGCTCCCATGGCAATTACCCATTTAGGTTCTGCCATTTGATCATAAATTCGTTTTAAAACTGGAGCTTGCTTTTCAGTAATAGTCCCCGCAATAATCATAAGATCTGATTGCCTTGGAGAGAAGCGAACAACTTCGGCACCAAAACGAGAAACATCATATTTGGGACCAACGACTGCCATATATTCAATCGCACAACAAGCGGTTCCGAATGGTAGAGGCCATAACGAATTGGATTGCCCCCATCTTTTTGCCCATTCTAAAAAATTATCCGCTTTAGTGGTCATCACTAAACGATCGAGTGCAAAATCTTCCTCACTCTGAGGGGTTAAAGGGCTAACGAGCCTTTCATTCGTCGACATAACGACTCCGTGAATAAAATTGTATTTATCCGCACATTTTAAGAACTTAGTTAAAAAATGTAAATGAATTCTTAACGAGAAAGAGCGATCTCAATTAACGAATGCCTTCTTGCTTTCCATCAGGAAACTCATCCCAATTAACGTCTTCCGGAAAAATGTCTTCCAAATTAATTTTTCCCGATGGTTTACAATCAAGACGCTTGGTGCCAACCGGAAGCCACGAATAAATCTTCTGATAACTTCCACCAGATTGAGTATCATATTCGGTGAATCTATAAGAGTGCCCGACTTGATTTTCCATAAGACCCAAGCCAATGATCGCTTTTTCAAATAACAGCTCTGTTTCTCGCGATCGACATTGAGTGATTTCTTTTAACGTTGAATACAGCAAGCCTGAATCTGCGTTTTGAGGATTAGGATACCACATCTTTTGATTGCAATTATAATAAAATCCTGACTTCTCAAGGATCATCGCTGCTCGCAAATATTGAAAAAACCAAAATCGTTTAGCGTCAGCGTTTATATTTGCCGCTCGAACATGTGCCAGGCACTGATTAATTTGTGATATTTTTACAGGTTCAAATAATCCTATGGTAAATTTTTTAAATTCTTCTCTTGGGTCAGCACTTTTTCTTACCTTTGTAACTTCTGTCCACATCTGGTCATACATAGAGCGACAAGAGTTGCGAAACCCCATTATTTGTTCATAGCTTTTCAATTGAATGTCTTCATTAATACGTTTTTTTGTCTCACTGACTCCAACCTCCTTTGCCATGCGGTACTTTGGAAAAATATCAGTTTTTCCCAATCGATGAACTCCAAGTTGTGATTGAAAAAATACTTTTGCCTCTTTCCAATCCTGTGTTGTTATTAATTTTTCAAAAGAAATATAGTCTGATTCTTCAATTTCTTTTTTAGATTGATTTTTTATATTAACACCAACGAGAACTAATTCTTTTTTCCACGAATCACGATTGCGGCAAGGATAGGTTTGACATTCTTCTAAATAAAAAGATCCTAAAATCTTAGCTCTTGAAAACTCCTTAAGTGAAAATTCTTTTTTTATCACCAGATCCGTTGGCGAATGAAATACAGCGATCTTAACTGGCCGAAACTCACTTCCACCTGTACTCGATCGGGGAATTAAGCCATAGGTAAATGATGGACCTTGAACCTTTGGAGAGAATGATTGCCAAACATCATCTTGCATACAAAGATCAGCTTCTTTAAAAATTTTTCCTGAATGCAGGTCAAGACTATAAAGAATATTGCTCGCCTTGGCGGTCACTGGAAGATAATTAATCAAAAAACTTTTTTCATTATAATAGGGATCAACATCAAAATAGCCGTGAGTTTGTAACTCTTCGTTACTCTCCCAGAATTGGAAATTAACGTCACCTCGGTACCATTCATTTTTAATTTTAAAATCTGAGTCAATTAAGTTGGAGTTATCCGCAGTTTGATTTGCACAGCTGATAAAAAAAATATTAAAACAAATGAATAAGAAAATTTTAAATCTTTTAATACTTGGCATTGACAGATCCTATCCTTTCATCGAAAATATCATTTCTTAAATATCTTATGGTTCGCCTTTAATGCCCAGGTGGTGGAATGGTAGACACACAGGATTTAAAATCCTGCGCTATGTATAATGGCGTGCGAGTTCGAGTCTCGCCCCGGGCACCATAATTTTCTCTTAATAATAAGTATATATCGCATTGATTTTTTTACACCTAGTTTTTCACTAATTTCTTTATTAATTTCCGATGAGAACGTGCAGGTTTTCTGATTTACTCTAGGTTTATTTTATTGTTATAACTTAAGAAAATTTTTAACTTATAACTTTTTATAAGTCTTATGAGGAGATGTAATGAAATCAATAAAATTGACTCAAACAATTAATTTCTCGCTGATCTTTTTTACTTTGGCCGCTGGTCTTATTTTGAGAGATAAATTGCCACTAGAAATTCCAACTCATTTTGATGCTAATGGGGTTGCTGACAAATTTTCACCAAGAGACTCGGCCCTTGTAGTATTGCCCGTAATTGCACTTTTTTCTACACTACTGATAACCTTCTTATCAAAGGCCAATAAAGCATTTTTTAGTATTCGCGATAATGAAGAATCAGTACATGAAACAAACTTAGCAATCTCTGCGCTCTTTTCTGTTCTTTATTTTGGGCAGATACTCATTGCCCTTATGCCTGAGCAAATGAAAAATTTTTCTTTTTTTGCACTGGCCTTTGGGACATTTTTCTTATTGTCAGTTAGACCAATGAAGAAAATGGGGAGAAATATGCTCCTTGGAATTAGAGTGCCATGGACAATGAAATCAGATGAAATCTGGAGCGCTACTCATAAATTTGCTGCTAAAATTATGCTGCCTCTTGGCTTATTATTAGTAATGGCCTCTCCTCTAACCAAATCTCCCCTTATCATTTTTGGAGTTATTGGCACTTCATTTGTCGCTCCAATGGTTTATGGATATAAGTTAGCTAAAAATAAAAGCCAGGTATAAACCCTATATTAATTGTTTTAAGATATTCTTAACTGTTCAGAGGGTGCCAAAAATATTGGGCACCCTCTCTTTTGGTTCGTCTTAAGTCTCTCCCTGCAACACGCTAATATCTTTAAGTTAAAATTGCCTGCAAACAAAACTTAATTAAAACCACCAATAAGCCGATAAAATTAATCAAGTTAGTAAGATTTTACTTTTATTGGAGGTTTCTTATGTCAAATATTACTCGTAGATTTTTGACTATTATTATTTCGTCGGCACTTCTCGCTCCTTACTCGAGCGCTTTTGCCTATGAAGTGGCCCTACCAAATAGCCTTTCTTCAACAGGGACAACCGATGTCGCAACATTTGCCGCCCAAACGGCTTATCTTCAATCGCAATCAAATAAACCGATCGCCCAACTTGCTCTTCAAAATGACTTTACTAATGCACTTAATGGATCCGTCATTCCAAACACAGGTGAAAAGATGGATTGGTCAGGAGGAACTTTAGAGAGATTGCAAAATGGAAACATTAAATTTTCAAATGGTAGCTATACGCAAGAATTAAAAGACGTTTCTGATATTTCGATACTTGCAAAAAACAATTCACAGGTAAATTCAAATTGGATAAACGCCTATGGAATTGATGTAAATAAAAAGCCAGAAGACTATAAAAGCTTTAATGATAATTTCTACAATTTAACAAATAAACCAGCCAGCGCAAACAGTTCGTCTGAATTTGGTTTTAATGGGTCTGGAAACGGAAGCTTAAAAGTAAATTACGATCAAAATGGCCAAGCAAAATCAGTAACAGTAAGTAATGGAGAAACTCTGAGTATCGAAGAATTTAAGCGCTCAAATCTTTATTCTGCTCTTTCGGGGAATTTTGCTGAAAAAAATAATGTCTACGACCCAACTAAATCAAATCAAAACTTTAAAGGTTTTTCAGATCAAATGATTTCTTCCAATGAAGCAGATAATTTAAATTTTCAGCTCGTTTCATTGATCTGGGGGGTTACTGAACCAGGAGAAAAAACCTGCAAGCCTACAGACACCAACCACACAAAACCACTAGTGACGTGGTGGAGTGTTGCAAAAAATTATATGAAAGACGAAAAAACTCGCGATCAAATTTTGCAATCGAGAGTAGAGTTAATTAAAACTTTAATGAACGCACTTCTATCTGCAAAGTCAGAAGCCATGCAAATAGAAGCGATCAAGCTACAAATTGAATCTGTAAATGCGTATATAGATAGCGTAAGTGGAGAAGGTGTTTTTTCTCTAGATGAAAATAAAGATGCTGCCATGAAAACAGCACGAATTCCATCTCGTGAAAATTTACTCTTAGGTTTAATGGAAGCCAATAACGAAAACACCAAAAACAATTTAGAGAACATTGAAAAATACAACGCTCTAATTGATGGAATAACTAAGAGTAGAACAATTGCAGCTGACGCTTGTAAAAGAACAAAGAAAGTTCAAGAATGCATTACTACTGATGGAATTGAAACGTGCAATGAGAAAATTGAACCAGATCCAGTACCTGGTAGTTGTGAAATGGCAGAAAAATATCTTACTGTTTATGAAAGGGGTCCCGTTAAAGATTATTCAACATTGTACTTAATGAAAGCTGTACCAAGTAAAAAATTAAATGAAAAATTAAATCGTCTCGAAGATATTCAAGCACAGATGATATCATACTTACCTGTTTCAAATGATAAAAAATGGGATTGGACCACTCCTCTGATTACTCCTCAAAAAGAGATGAAAAAATCAAGAAAAAAATTTGGCATCATGTGTCCAACACTTGCAGGAGCAGAAGACTACGATTATAAAACAGTAGATACCATCGCAACTGAAGGTAATGATCCCCTTATGGAAATGGGAAAATACGCTCTTGGTGTAAATCTAGATAGAGTTGAGTATGAGTTTGCCAATCGACATTTTGAAAATGCCAAAAATGAAAAAGGTCTTTCGCAAACTGATGCTATTAAAGCAACTTGGGATATGATGGTTATGAGCGAGCGTGGAAAATACTACATTGAAAAAAATGCGCCGCTGACCCCAGACAAATTTTCAAAATCGCTAAGTGATTTCCATAATAGCCTGAGTAAAGAATACAATGTCACACCTAATTTGTGCACAAAAGAATTATGTAACACCTATAAGGGAGACAAACGAATAGAGGCAAATTCAAATGTTCCAGATGCAGAAAATTTATCTAAAAATGCAAAAGATTTTTTAAGTGCATATGGTATCAATGGTGATTCCGCAGAGCTTGCTCAAGAGTTATTTACCGAAAATTGGACTCAAGCTGATTTAATCATTGGCCAACCAGTAAATAGATCAGCATATTTTTCATATGCCCAAAACATCGTCGAATCGATGAATAATTTTGATAAGGCAAAATTGAAAGAACTTAATAATCAAAAAGACAAATTAGTCGCTTTTCAGAAAAAACTAGAGGAAACGATGCATCGGATAAACTCCGGAGGCGGAGGTTCAGACAGACCGATTTATTCAAAAGGAACAGGTTTAGCAAAAAACGGAGTTAAATTAGACGGCAGTGATTACTCCTCAAGAGAGCATACTCTAGACTCAGCAGATGCAAGTTTAGGAGTAAAGAATGCGCTACCAAGTTACGCACATGCGTTCCAATCGGTGAGCTCTGTTACTGCTTCTATTCCATCACTTTCCACTTTAAGCACAGGGAAGGGTTTTTTAAGTCAAAATAATTTCGCCTCTTCAAATGGTGGTGGATTTGGAAATAATTATTCGTTTTCATCTGCCAATCAAGCAATTGCTAATAAAATAAAAGACTCGACAAACTCTGCTTCAAACAAAATCAAGCGCTATGTTTCAAGTTCAAAAAAATCATTAGCTGATAGCACTGACAATACAAAAAATGCATTTACTGAAAAATCTAATACTATGTTTAAAAAATTCTATGAAAATCCGAAATCATATGAAGTTACAAAGTCTTTAGCAGCAGATAAATTCTTAAAAAATGAATCCCAAAATGCATCATCAGGGGATTCTAGCGACAAAACGAGTGTGCGAAAAACAACATTGTCACAATCTGGTCCAAGCTATGATTCATCCTACGGATACGGTTCTGACTATAGTGGACAAAGCGCCAGTACGAGTAATCGAAACAATGAGAATCCAAATACAAATTACTCATACCAAATTCCAAAAACACATGAATATAGTTACCGAACTCCATCTTCGCAGGTAAACATTCCACTGTTTAATCAAATTTCTGAAGCCTATCAAAATATTGGAAGAAAAAAACTTGAACTAGATGAATAATGGCAAATGTCCCTGTCTTTAATTTTAGACAGGGACATTTGAATTATATATTTAATGCCCTATTATCTGATGCCGCCAAACACGCTTCCTTAAAACTTTCTGAGTAAGTCGGATGAGCATGACAAATTCTTCCGATATCTTCCGCTGATGCTCTAAATTCCATTGCGACAACGGCTTCGCCAATCATATCGGCCACACGTGGACCAATCATATGAACGCCTAAAATTTCATCCGTCTTTTTGTCAGCTAAAACTTTAACTAATCCTTCTGATTCATTAGAAGCTCGCGCTCTTCCAGAAGCTTTAAAAGGAAAAGTTCCCACTTTATATTCGCGACCAGCTTGCTTTAATTCTTGTTCAGTTTTTCCTACCGCTGCGACTTCTGGCCACGTATACACAACACCTGGAATTAAATTGTAATCCACGTGAGGTTTTTGACCTGCCATTAGTTCTGCAACATACACACCTTCTTCTTCTGCTTTATGCGCAAGCATGGCACCTTTCACAACATCACCAATCGCATAAATATGTGGGATATTTGTTTGAAGATGATCATTAGTATGAACACGTCCACGCTCATCTAATTTCACGCCTGCCTTATCTAAATTAAGTTTGTCGGTATAAGGACGTCTGCCCACTGCCACTAGGCAATAATCCGCTTCAAGCTCTACTTCTTTTTTACTGTTTTTATCAGTCGCTTTAATTGTAACTTTTTTGCCAGAATTTTTTACTGAAGTTACTCCGTGACCTAATAAAAACTCCACCCCTTCTTTCTTTAAAACTTTATGAAGGTTTTTAGACATATCAGAATCCATAGAAGCAATGATACTATCAGCAAATTCTACGACCGTAACTTTAGTTCCTAAACGATTAAATACCGAAGTCATCTCAAGACCAATTACTCCTCCACCAATAACAACTAATGATTTAGGTTGTTCAGCCAGATAAAGTGCTTCTGTTGAAGTGATTACTCTTTTTTTATTAATTTCAATGCCTGGAAGAGTTGAAGGCTTAGATCCGGTTGCAATAACAATTTTTTTTGCTTTAATTTGCTCAGAACCTTTCTCACCTTCAATATTAATTGTATTGGCATCAATAAATGATCCAAAACCAGTGAATACTTCAACTTTATTTTTTTTCATGAGAAAGCTTACGCCTCCACAGACATCACTTACTACTTTTTTTACTCGATCTCTCATTACACCAAAATCTAAATCAATACCTTTTGCCGTAATTCCGTGATCTTTAAATGAATGTGCCAATTCATGATACTTTTCAGAAGAATCAAGCCATGCTTTCGAAGGAATACATCCAACATTTAAACATGTACCACCGAGTGTTTTATATTTCTCAATAATTGCCGTTTTCATTCCAAGTTGCGCACATCTTACAGCACAAATATATCCACCTGGGCCAGAACCAATTATAACAACATCAAATTCTTTCATAATTTTACCTTTTAATTAAACGTCTAATAAAAGCCTTGAAGGATCTTCCAAAAGTTCTTTTACTTTCTTCAAGAAACTTACTGATTCGCGCCCATCTATAATTCTATGATCATAAGAAAGTGCAAGATACATAATAGGGCGAATAACGACTTGCCCGTTAACGGCCACAGGCCTTTCTACAATATTATGCATACCTAAGATGGCAGATTGTGGAATATTTAAAATTGGTGTCGAAAGCATTGAACCAAACACTCCTCCGTTAGTGATCGAGAATGTTCCGCCTTGCATTTCTTCAATGGTAATTTTCCCGTCGCGAGCTTTTGTTGCAAGGTTAATAATTTCTTTTTCAATTCCAGAAAGCGAAAGATTTTCAGCATTTCTAACAACTGGTACCACTAAACCTTTTGGAGTTGAAACTGCAATTCCAATGTCTGCATAATCATGGAAAATAACATCTTCACCATTAATTTGTGCATTTACTGCAGGAAATTCACGAAGTGCAATGGTGCACGCTTTTGTGAAAAAAGACATAAATCCTAAATTCACACCGTGCTTTTCTTTAAATGAATCTTTATATTTTTTTCTAAGATCCATAAGTGCTGACATATCAACTTCGTTAAATGTCGTTAACATCGCAGTAGTATTTTTTGCTTCAACAAGCCTAGAAGCAATGGTTTTTCTTAAACGAGTCATTTTTTCAACGCGTGTATTTCTTGACCCTGGAAGAACCGCAGCTACAGTTGTTTTAGTAGGAGCAGAAGCTGTCTTAGTGGGAGCTTGAGCATTCATAGCGTCTTCTTTAGTGATGCGTCCATCTTTTCCTGAACCTTTTACATCAGATGCTAAAACTCCTTTTTCATCAAGGATTTTTCTCGCAGCTGGACTTGGGTGATTCATTTCTTTTTCTGATTTAGCTTCTCTTGGTGCTTCGGCCTTAACTTCAGCTTTTGGAGATTCTGCTTTTGGTGCGCCCCCAGCTGCTGGTGCAGTTGCAGATGTATCGATTGATCCAATAATTTCGCCAATTTTACATTCAGTTCCCGCGTCTTTTGTAATCTTTAGTACGCCAGAATTAGTAGCGGGAAGTTCCATGGTTGCCTTGTCAGATTCAACTTCACAAAGAGCATCTCCTTCTTTTACGTAGTCGCCATCTTTTTTTATCCAAGACGAAAGCGTAACTTCGGTAATCGACTCTCCGATAACTGGAATTTTAACTTCAACACTCATTTTTTAATCCTTTATCTAGTTTTTATTTTTTTAATGCTTTTTCTACGATATCAGCTTGTTCTTTTTTATGAACATTTGAAAAACCTGTAGCTGGACTGGCGGAAGCTTTTCTCGAAATAAGTTTGAAGTCATCAAACATTTCGTATCTTCTTAGATATCCCCAGTACCCCATATTACTTGGCTCTTCCTGAACAAAGAAAAGTTCTGCTCCCTTATATTTTGAAAGTAATTTTTCTAGCTGCTTTTCAGGTAATGGTGCAATCTGCTCCAATCTTACAATGGCCACATCGTCACGTTTATCCGCAATTTTTTTCTCATATAAATCATAATAAATTTTGCCAGAACAAATAAGTACACGAGTGACGGCTTTTGTTTTTACATTTGGGTCGTCTATAACTTCTTTAAATTTTGCATTTACCAAATCATCAACACTAGACGTGCATCTTGGATCTCGAAGCAGTGACTTTGGCGTCATTACTACTAATGGCTTTCTAAACTCCCACGCTAGTTGACGACGAAGTATATGAAAGAAATTTGCCGGAGTTGAACAATTGGCAACAATCATATTATTATCTGCACATAATTGTAAAAACCTTTCAGGTCTTGCACTTGAGTGTTCAGGCCCCGCGCCCTCAAAACCATGAGGCAAAAGCATCACTAGGCCAGACATTCTTTGCCATTTGGCTTCTGCTGAAGATATGTACTGGTCAATCATAATTTGCGCACCATTATTAAAATCCCCAAATTGTGCTTCCCAAATAGTTAAGC
>CAYWBR010000061.1:0-7502 GCA_964456675.1 uncultured Bacteriovorax sp.
TTTACTCAAGCAGGATCTGAGGTTTCAGCGTTACTTGGACGTATCCCATCTGCCGTAGGTTACCAACCAACACTTGGTACTGAGATGGGAGCAATGCAAGAGCGAATTACATCTACAACAAACGGTTCGATTACATCTATCCAAGCGGTATACGTACCTGCGGATGACTATACCGATCCAGCTCCAGCTACAACATTTGCTCACTTAGATGCAACGACAGAATTATCTCGTCAGATTGCTGAGCTTGGAATTTACCCAGCGGTAGATCCACTTTCATCATCTTCGACAATTCTTTCTCCTGCAATCGTTGGTGAAGAGCACTATGCTGTTGCTCGTGGTGTTCAGAAGATTCTTCAAAAATATAAAGAACTTCAAGACATCATCGCAATCTTAGGTATGGATGAATTATCTGAAGAAGATAAGTTAATCGTTCAAAGAGCAAGAAAGGTTCAGAAGTTTTTATCTCAACCATTCTTCGTTGCTGAGCAATTTACAGGTCTAAAAGGTAAATTCGTACAAATCGAAGATACTATTAAGTCGTTTAAAGCGATCCTTAATGGTGAGTGTGATGACCTACCAGAGCAAGCTTTCTATCTTGTTGGTGGTCTGGACATGGTTTACGAAAAAGCAGCTCAAATTAAAGCTGGAAAATAATTTTAATAGCGTACAAGGTGCCTGGCACCTTGTACTCTTATGATTGAGTGAAAAAATGAGATATTATAGCGTTGATATTCTTACTCCTTCAAAAGTTGTGGCCAGAAATGTCCAAGCTGAATCTCTTCTTATTCCAACGGAAAAAGGACAGATTAATGTACTTGAAAACCACACACATATCGTGACCAAGCTAGGAACAGGAATGCTTTCGGTTTTTGGTGGAGCGGATTACGGTGACAGACATTTTTCAGTAACAACAGGTGTATGTAAAATTTTAGATAATAAAATTATCATTCTTTCAAATACATCTGAAGAATCTACTGACGTTGATGGCGAGAGAGCAAAACTTGCGCTTAAAAATGCAGAAGATAAACTTAAAAATACAGAAGGCTTATCACTTGATGAGATTGAAAAATATCGCAGAAAAGTTGAGAGAGCAAAACTTAGAGTTCAATTATCTGAGTACACAAAAAACAGAAATATTTAATCAAGTATTAGAGATTTTTAATAGAGAAGCCGGCTTTTATAGTCGGCTTTTTTATTTTGGGCGGTAAAAAATTCCCACAATAAGAAATTAAGAAGAAAACAATGGATCGAGTAAAATAGACATATTCATGAATATGTTTAAAAAGAAGTCGCTCATTCATCTATCCGTTCTATCCACCAGTTTTTTACTGTCATGTACCCATATTTTTGAATCAAAAAACACAGAAATTGATCTAACTGTTTTTAAAAATGTAATAAAAAATTTAGATACACTAACTACAAATATTGAGAGATCAACCAGTGCAGAGAATAATAGTAATGCAATTATAGGCATGGTGATTTCATCTGTTGAACGAGATATTAATGGCCAAAATAGAAAGCATCTTAATTTAGAAAAAGAAAAAGTTAACGCAACAAAAAAAATAAAAAATAACGAACCAGCAAATGTAGTGTTAGTGGAAAGTGTACTTTCAGAAGTATCAACAATACCAAGTCATGAAATAGAACTGATTGAACACAATGGTTTTAGTGGAAAAATAAAAAACAATATAGATTTTAATAAACTTAATTGGAACCTGCCAAAAGAATCAAAAAACAACAATGCCAATAAAGAAGATGAAATAATTGACAGTGTTCAGACAGCATCTGCGGCAACGGTAGAACTAAAAAATGTATCTAAAAACGAAATCGTTGAAGATGATGACCTGCAGGTGTTTGAATATAAAAATGAAAGCAATCAAATAGGAAAATCAACCTTAAATGAACGTGATATTGATACGTATCAACTTCCAGATGATTTAAAGTTTGCATCAGCTGATAATGGCTTAAACAAAGACTCTGATGTTATAAAATATGCAGAGGCAAAAATATCAAGTTCAGTACTTAACGTTATAAAGCGCGAATCGAACACTGATCTTATAGAAAAAAACAAAGACAGAATAAATGATTTAGGCCAAGGGCAAATCGTGCCAGATCTAGAAGATGCTCCTTCTGTTTATGAAATTGCAGATACGGTAAAAAAAGAAGCATCGTCGAGTTTGAAAAAAATTGCAAACAACAAAGATTCTCAAAAAAATGCTTTCACAGAAATGCCAACAGATGGTGTTCAGCAAATAAATTATAAAATACTTGCACGCGTTGTAGATCCAGAAAAAAATACCACAAGCGAAGGCTTTGGATTCGAATTTATTCCTCATTATGATAGGAATGATAGGATATCTGATGTATCTGGAGAAATTAATCTTGAGTATTCAATCTTGGGTAGTCAAAATGTTGTATCGGGTATGGTCTTAAAGCAAGGTCACATGGATATCCAGACAGATTTAGACTTAAATTCTAGAAATCAAAAAATAGTGATACCACTAATAGAATCCGAAAAATTTGAAAAATTTTTAAGAAAAAACAAATTAGCAACCAATGGATCATACGTTCTAGTGAATACAACAAAAGGCTATTCAGATATAGAAATAGATAATGTCAAACAACCAAAGGTTTTCCTTACGTCAAAGTTTAAAATCACTGAAAAAACAGATGAAGCAACGTTCATTTTAGTGCCTGGACTTAGTGCTGGAAATAATTTTGTACGCATAAAATCAGAGTCTGGTTGGAAGCAAAAAGTTTTGAATACTCAAGAAAACATGATTACATATATCGATGAAGATGCAAGGGAATCGATAGATCAAAGCCTTGAGCTATATACAGAATCAAAGACGGGAAAATTTGTAGAACTAGCAACAAACTCAATAGATGCAAATCTAGTAAGCTCTAAAAATATAATTAGAAAAATTTCCACCAATAAAATAGCATTTAAAACTCAAGAGAGCTTGAGTACTCAAAAAAATTATCTTCAATTAAAAAAAGAAAGCACAACATACATTGGCATTGGAGAACAAGAATCAGAAGTCAACGTTCCATCTCAAAGAGAAAAAGAATTAATCATGACAGAGTTTGGTGTTAATGACTTACAAAATTCATGCATAATTCAAATTAATGCAAGTGATGATCTGGCCAGACTTCGGATTGGTGGTCCAAGTGATGTTGGAGAAGTATACACACAAGTGCTCTATTCAGATCGTGAAGGCAATTTATCAAACGAAATTAGTGAATGGACAAATAAGGCATATATTCTAGGCGATAGAATTGGTGTGATGAATATCCAGGCCGAGTATTCAAATAAGGCCGTCAAAATGACAAATAGCTATTGTTCTAATGATCTGTACATTGTAGAAAATTTATAAGCATCTATTTTAAATTTTTAAAAACTTCCATGGTTTTTTTGTATCCGGAAGTAATCATATAAGATGCTTTCTTGGGGTCTAGTGAGAATGAATTTGTAAAAAATAGCTTATAGTTAGAGTGGTCTGGGAAAATATCAACATAACGGATTTTTGAATTATAGTTCATTTTTCGCTCAAGAATCGAAGTGAGTTTTTGCCTTTCGGATGTTGTAAATTTGTGCGAAACCATAAAGTCATTGACGGTATCAATTACATCTTTGGCCAATATTTTTTCAGCGCGAGAGGCGACAATCTTTTTTTGAATCATCAAATAAATAGCCTGAACGCAAATGGCAGGAAGACCGTAGTTTACAAGAGAACCAATTTCATCATGGTAATGATAAGGAGTATGCGTCCAGCTGGATATGACAATATCAGCTTTATTATCAATCGCCACATGGTTAGATAGTGTTTCGCGAATTTCACCATCAATATAATAATCTACTTTATTTGTATGTGGGTTTGAAATCGGAAAAGGGGCGTAAAAAGGTGGTACAGACATTGAAGCAGAAATGGCCTCGGTCACACTTACTCCAGTATAATATTCAGAAGTAGAATCATGCATTGGACTGGGGTAATTATATTTAGAAAAAATAACCTTTCTTGAATGGTCAAGCTGAGTCGCCACCACAAACATGTCTGCACGATAATCATCAAAGTTTTGCGACAACACAACATGGTCTTTCATATATTGATTAAGTCCCTCTGTCGAAAAAAGACCGGGAACAGAAAATAGGGGTTTCAACATTTGCTTTACAAAGAATGGAAAGCCTTCAAAGGGATCATAAAAATCAAAATTATGCGGCTCTTTGTTTGGCATTTTTCTTGAGAGCATATCTTTGTATGTGATGCCCTTTAGAGTGTTACCTGATTTGTTGCGATTAATTGTAGCATCAATGACATCGTGTGGAGAAAAACCAGATGCAAAATATAGATTAATGAGTGAGCCAGCAGAAGAACCAACATAGGAGCTAATCTCTAAGTCTGAGGGAAGATTTGTATTGTGTCTGAAGGTAAATCCAAGCTCTTCGAGTGCCAGTGCCACGCCAAGGTGCCAAGCTGCGGCCTTTACAACACCACCAGAAAGTACGAGTGAAACTCTCTTACCTTTAAAATCTTCTAAGTCGACATTTTTAATCATAGATAAAGCATACTTCAAATTTTTAAATCATAAAGAGATTAATGCTTGATAAAAAAACTCATGTATAAAAAAGTTTATAAAAATAAAAATAGAGTTAAAATATGAATAACCAAATTCAAAAGGAGCGAACGCATGAACCAGGATGGTAATTGGCTTTCTCTTGTTGAGTATTCACACTTATCAAGAATATCCATCTCAACATTAAGAAGAATGATAAAAAGAAATGAGCTACGTTTTCGCGAAGAAAACGGGCGATATCTTATTTATTCAAAAATAAAAAAATCCTTATCAAAACCACTTCCAATGGGTGCTCAGATAATAAGGTTGTCAGAGTCATTACAAGAAGAAAAAACAATTTTGGAGTTGCGATTAGAAATAGAACGGATGCAGCAAGAGATTGTGGAGCTGACTCATGAAAACAACGAGCTTAAAATGTTAGTCGACATCTATGAAAATCAAATAAGCGCTAATGCAGAAAATTTGCCTGAGTTACCATTATGAAAAACTTAATGAAAATTCCTATTCTTACTGTTCTTGTGACAAGCTTAAGTGTGCCTGGCACCTTTGCGGCGGAGAGCATGAGGCACTGTATGTTGTTGCCAATAATTGAAACACCAGAGAACAAGTTATCTTTTAAGGTGTTTGAAGAAGTCGAGAGCTTTTTAAAAGATTCTACGTGGTGTTCATATAAATCTAATTCAGAGTTGATAAATTTATTATCTACCTATAATAAAAACTTTGAATCACACTTGAAAAACAAAGATGTGCTAAAAGTTGTTTCAGATAAAACGAAAGCTGGGACAATGATTAGAATTGAGTTAGTTGATCAGATAAAGGGGCTAGATGTCGGAGTCGAAGTTGTTGGTGAAAACGGAGAAGACATTTATTTCAAAGAAAAAACATTATTAAATACAAAAGACGAAGCACTTGTCGCACGCACTATTAAAAACTGGCTAGACGTCTATGAAAAAACTATTCCATATGACGGTAGGATAAAAGGCATTCTTGGTGACCAGTTTACAATTGACATTGGAAAGAAATCATTAATTTTTAATGGTAATGAAATAGTTGTTGAAAGGCCTGTTGGAAAGAGAAGGCACCCACTCCTAAAAGAAATTACTGATTACGAAACTGAAAAAATTGCAGAAGCAAAAATCTTTGATGTGAGCGACACACAGGCGCAGGCAAAAATTGTTCAATATGAAAACAATAAAAAACTAAGATTAGAAGACTGGGTAAAAGTCAGAAGTGAATCAAGAAGAAAAGTTGTAGAAGAAAACTCTTTTGACGATGATAAAAAGGAGGCTGAAGTTGGTAAGCTTGGCCAAGCTGGAATACTTTTAAGTCTTGGCCCAGGAAGCGTGGATGCATCTGGAACAGCGACAAGATCAATGGATGGAATCCTCTATGGAATTGATCTTGAGACTGAAATTTGGGCAACAAGAAACTATTGGTTGGGTTTAGATATTTCGCAAAAAATTGGGACGTACTCCAAAGATACCGGAACGTTTGCAAGCAGTACCAATAAAACAAATAACTCAATATTTCGCATAAAGGCAGCCTATAAATATTTACCGCTAGGATTTTTTTATGGGCCACAGGTTGATTTCTATACGGGATACGGAAAATTAAAATACGGCATGCAAACAGAGACAACTGATAAATTCACGGAGTTTACCTTCTCAGGATTAATGTTAGGAGCGAGAGGGTCGATGCCGTTAATTCAAGATGTGCGCCTCTATCTAACTTTTGATTTTCATCTTACGTCAAGCTATAAAGAAAAAGTAGTTGCCTATGGAAGTGATGATTCAAGTTCGCACTATAGAATTGAAGCCGGGGCACAGTATCAGTATGCCCCAAACATTTTATTAACAGGTGGATTGAACATAACGTCGAGTAAGGCCAATTTTGCCAGTGGTGCAACTCGTGAATTGCAGTTTAAAGATTTTTCTACAAAATTTGGCGCAATTTTCTCATTTTAAAAGGTGCCAGGCACACTTAAGTTTGTCTGTAGTTAAAATTTGCAGGGGGTGATGTAAATTTTTTACTAAGCTGGTTTAAAGGCCCTAAGAATACAGGCACTTAATTCGATAAATACAATTTTATCATTTGCATAGATCCATCAGAGAAAAATTCTGAGGAGGATGATATGATTAATGCAATAAGGTATACGGAGAAATTAGAAAAAGCTGGTTTCTCATCAGAACAAGCTAAAAATTCAGTGGATGTTTGGATGAGTTTAATGAATGAGAATTTTGCAACGAAGTCGGATATGCGAGAATTCCAACTGGTGAATAAATCCGAACTAAGAGAAGTTCAAGTTTCTCTTCAAAATGACATGAAAGATTTGAGAACAGATCTAGAGACACAGATTAAAGATTTGAGAACAGATCTAGAAACACAGATTAAAGATTTAAAAACAGAAAATGATATAAAAATAAAAAACTTAGAAAATCAATTGGCCGCTACAAAAAATGATATCTTATTTAAACTTGGCAGCTTAATGATAGCTCTTTTCACTGTTAGCACAGCGATAATTTCAATTCAACTTTCGCGGATGTAAACATCTAAATTTCAGACTTTTTAAACAGATAAATCAGCGGTATAATTAATATTTGTTATACCGTTGTAACTATAGTTAAGTTAAAGTGTGCCTGGCACCTGGGGGCACCTGGGGATTTGTGTGAAAAAGAGAATTCACGAATTAGAGAAATTAATTATTCATCACAAGGCATTGTATTATTCAGGTAAGCCAGAAATTAGTGATGCAGCATACGATATGCTTGAGAATGAACTAAGGTTACTTGATGAAAAAAACGCTGTACTTAATTTGGTAGGGACCGTTAATTCAAACTTAGAAAAAGTAAAACATGACCAAAAAATGTTGTCGCTCGATAAAGTATATTCAATTGATGAGCTAAAAAAATGGATAGGCAACGAAGAAG
>CAYWBR010000061.1:7512-9570 GCA_964456675.1 uncultured Bacteriovorax sp.
TGTCAACTCTTAAAGTAGATGGAGTGTCGTGCTCTTTAATATATGAAAATGGACATCTTAATTTGGCAAAAACTCGCGGTGATGGCAGTTTTGGTGAAAATATCACAGAAAAAGTTCGTTGGATTGAAGATGTGCCAAAGACTATTTCCATACTAGAGAAAGTTGAAATTCGAGGGGAGCTCTACGCAACAGAAGAGCGGTTTTTTCATCTCTCAAGTGAAATGCAAAATAGAGGCTTAGAAAAACCAACGAGCCAAAGAAATATAGTTGCAGGATTGATGGGGAGAAAAGAGCACATTGATCTGTGCAGATATATAAGCTTTATGGGGTTTGATATTTTAGGTTTAAATAATTTAAAATCAGAAATTGAAAAAGAAAATATTTTAAAAAATGCAGGCTTTTGTACGCCGGAAATTATTCACCATCAAACGATTTCAAAACTAGAAGAGACAATTGAGAATGCTCGTGAATTTATGAGTGAGGGAGATTATCAAATTGATGGTCTGGTCTTTACCTATAATAATATTCAAAAACAAAATGAACTAGGAAACACATCCCATCATCCCAGATTTAAAATGGCATTTAAGTTTATGGGTGAATCTAAAACTACAAAAATAATAGATATAACATGGCAGGTCTCTAGAAATGGAATTCTTACCCCTGTTGCTGAGGTTGAGCCAGTCGATTTAAGTGGGGCAATGATCAGCAGAGTGACATTACATAATTTTGGCATGGTTAGGCAGTTTGAACTTAAAAAAGATGATGAAATTGAAATCATTAGATCTGGAGAAGTAATTCCAAAATTTTTATCAGTAGTCAAACCCTCTCGACAAAATTTTGCAATTCCACAAAATTGTACGAGTTGTAATTCACCAACAGAGGTTAGAGATATTCGGCTTTATTGTACTAATGATTATTGTCCCGGAAAAAATAAAGAAGGAATTCTAAATTTTATTGTAAAAATAGGAATTGAAGATCTTAGCTCAAAGCGCTTAGATGAACTAATTCAGGCAAAGCTTGTTAAGAATATTCCAGATCTCTATCGGGTCACAATGGGAGATTTACTAAAACTAGATAAAGTAAAAGAAAAATTGGCCGAAAAGCTTTTTGAAAACATACAGAAAACAAAAAAAATAGATTTGATTACATTTTTATCTAGTTTGGGAATTGCAGGGGGAGCATACAATAAATGTGAAAAGATTGTACACGCTGGATATGATACAATAGAAAAAATAATGGCGTTGAATGCGGATAAACTTAAATCTATTGATGGTTTTGCTGAAAAATCAGCTGACGATTTTGAAAAATCTCTTAATGAGAAAAAAAATCTAATACAGGAATTAATTTTTCTTGGTTTTGAAATACTCAGTGAAGAAAAAAAAGAAACGAGTATTACAGGAAAAAAAATATGCATAACTGGTGCCTTGTCTGAGAAGCGATCGGTTGTTGAAGATAAAATAAGAGAGTGTGGAGCTGTTGTCGTCGGCTCTGTTTCTAAAAATATAGACTATCTTTTAACCAACGAAACAGATCCAAGCTCAAGCAAATTTAAAAAAGCACTTGAGCTGAAAATAATTATAATTACAGAAGAAGAATTTTTCAAAATGATAAATTAAACACTATGCCCTTATGACATTAATGTGTTTTTCTTTATATACATTTCTCGTGTCGACAATAAGGTTTGAGTGTTGCTGAATGTGTCGGTAGTCAACATTATCGTGGTCCGTTACGATTATAATGCAGTCGAATGATTTAACAACTTCATCTGTTAGAGAATTAACTTCAACAGTATTTGAAAAATGCTTGCCGGTAAAATATGCATCATGGTGAAAACAATTAACCTTATGCAAGTGTAGTTTTGATATTAACTTGAAAGCCGGAGACTCACGACAGTCGTCGATATTTTTTTTATAAGCAAGGCCTAGTAATAAAATTTTAGAATTCTTAATTTCGCGACCAGAATCAGTGAGTGCCTTTATAACCTTAGAGACAACCCAATCGGGAATTTCATTATTTACTTGTCCAGCTAACTCTACAAAACGAGTGTGTATGCCAAAT
>CAYWBR010000061.1:9670-16587 GCA_964456675.1 uncultured Bacteriovorax sp.
CCAAATATCAATGTTCATTTTGTCTGCAACGATTTTTAATTCATTAATCAGGCTAATATTAACTGCTCTCTGAATATTTTCTAAGATTTTTGTAAACTCAGCGGTTTCAATAGAGGATACAGGGATGATGGTGTCTATAATTTGCTGGTAGAGATGCGCCACTATTTTTTTACAAATTTCTGAATCACCAGAAACAATTTTTGGTGTTGTTTTAATGGTAAAGGATTTATTGCCAGGATCTAGTCGCTCGGGAGAATAGCCTAAAAAAATATCTTCACCAGGTTTAAAGCCTAAAAGCCGTAAAGGACTTATTATTTCTTCCAGGGTTGTAAAAGGATAAGTGGTACTCTCAAGACAAATTAACTGACCTCTTTTGATAAAACCCTTTAAAGATTCAAAAGCGTGGCGAATAGGACCTAAATCTGGCTGATGGCCTTGATTAAGAGGAGTCGGCACACAAATAATAATAATGTCGGAATCATGCGTTTTGGAAAAGTCACTAGTAAAATGAAAGCGTTTACTAAGTTGCGTTTTTTTTGAAAATTCGATTTCTAATTGGTGGAGTTTCACCAAATCTATATCAATCCCAATACACTGAAATCCTTCGTCTAAAAAACGAGAGAACAATGGGTGGCCAACGTAACCGAGACCTATAATTGAGACGACAGCATTCTTGTTTGAAATTTTATTAAAAAGAATTTGGCTTAATGAATCCATGGAAAAATGCTAACACAAGAACAAGTAAATTGAAAAAAGAAAGGACCCTTCTACTCGGCAAAAAGGGTCCAGTCTTTTGTTATAAACCTAGACGTTGTTACAGATCTAGGACTTAGTCGTTATTTCAGTGGTGCACTCAACGATCTTATTCAAGGTAAATCCGTTAGTGATTTCGCCTGATTTTGTATATTGAATTTGATTAAATGAGGCCTTCAGTTTGAGCGTAAGTGTGTAGCTCGGAGTAAATAAATCTCGTGCACGCAGAACGATGACTGATTTTAAATCGCCTTGAGAGTTAAACTTAATAAGTTCTGCATCAAAAGTTTTAGTTACACCAAAAAAAGTGGTATCAACTTCTAATTTGTTTGATTGAGAAACTATTTTTCCATGCATCTCTACACCGTTATCAAGAACACAGTGTAGTTCTGATATTTGGTAAGGTAGAGCAAAACAATTCATTGATAATAATGAGAAAGTAATTGCCATGAACATTTTTTTCATTGATAGCTCTCGTTCTAAAAAGTAAAGGTTTATAACTTTTCAAAATGAAGCTACCAAAGAAAAAAATAAGTGCCAACAGTTTTTGTTATAAAATATAACTTTTTATACCTAGTCGCATTCGATATCTTTAAATTCAAATACATTAGCTATTTTTTCAAAAGAAACAGTACATGTCCATGAGCCAATTCTACCGTTATGTGGATTTCGCGTAGTGACATCAGCAGTAACGGTAACAAGGTCGCCATTCATTCCTAATTGATGGTTGTCGATTGACTCCACAGACAAATCAGCATTGTTGTACATCTCATAACTAATAGCATCGTCAGTTTCAATAACAAGCTCTTTAATTTTCCCCGCACTAGCTGTCATTGATAATAGTATTGCAGAAATAAAAATCAGCTTTTTCATATGGCCTCCAAAATTTTTTTGCAAATTACCGTGAGAATGCAAAAAAGAGAAGTCAGGTTTGTATTATTTATATAGACTTAAGTAATGAATATTTTGAGAAATAAGTATGTACTTTCAGTCATTAAAATTGCCGTAGGAGCACTTTTAATTGGTATTCTGTGGAAATCGGGAAAACTAGATTATCAAAAGGCCTTTGCTGTATTTAGCTCACCCATAAGCTTAATATCTGTTTTTTGCTGTTTTCTAGGAATTCTCTTCATTGGAAGCTATCGCTGGAAAAAAATTTTAGAATTTAGATCCAATAAAAAATTTAATCAAAAAGACGTATTTTTTATTCAATGGATAGGAAGTTTTTTTTCAGCTGCACTTCCGGGTGCTGTTACAGGAGATCTAATAAAACTTGGCTATATAAAAAAACACGATCCGGAAATTTCAAAACGTTATTTAATTTTTTCGGTATTATTAGATCGAATTTTAGGTCTATGGTCATTACTTTTCATCGCCGGATCGGGAAGTATTCTTTTTTACGATCAGTTAATTCAAATCTCAGAAAAATTTAAAAGTATTATAATGATAAACGGATTTTTATTTTTAGGCGTATTTATCGGTGTTGCGCTTTTTTTTGTTCCTGAAAAATTACAAAACAGTATTTTAAAAATTGTTCCGATAGAAAAAATTAAAAACCTTTTAATTCAAATGTGGAGTTTGTCGGATAAAAAAATTGATTTTTTAAAATTATTTTTAATTTCAGCAATTTCTCACACACTCTCTCTGACAGCATTTCATTTGTTAAATAAGTCATCATATCAAAGCACTATTGAATTTGAATATCTAACAACAATTATTCCACTTGGCCAAGTGACGACTGCCATTCCAATATCACCATCTGGTCTCGGCGTTGGGCACGCAGCTTACCAAAAACTATTTGAATTTTTACACCAGAATAATGGCGCCACTTTATTTAATAATTTTTGGGTTTTCTCGACCATGTTTTTTATTTTAGGTGCAATTCCTTACTTTTTCATTGGACTGACAAATAAAAAGCGAGGTCAGAATGAATAGACCAGAAATTTTGATGGTGATTCCTTGCTATAATGAAGCAAAAAATCTTAGAGCACTTCTGTTGCAATTTAAAAATCTTAATAGTCTCTACAGTAATTTGTTTATTACGAGAGTTTTGGTTATCGATGATGCCTCAACCGATGATACAGCAGTTATTTTTAATTCTTTAAAAAATGAATTTACAGATTTTCCCCTAGAGTACCTACGTCATCCGCAAAACAGAGGGCTCACTGGTGGAATTAATACCGCGTTTGAAATGTTTTTAAAAGATATGCAAATGAATAATCCTGCTATTGCCTATGGTCTTATGGATGGAGATAATTCACACTCGCCGTTTGCAATTCCAGATATGTTAAGAAAAATTTGTGAGGGCAATGATGTTGTCATTGCTTCACGTTTTAGACCAGGGTCTCGCGTAGTTGGCGTTGTGTGGTGGCGGCAGTTTTTATCTTTTGGCTTAACCAGTATATTTAAAATAATAAGAAACATACCAGGTGTTCGCGATTACTCATGCGGATATCGACTATATTCTCCAAAAATAGTGGAGAAAGTTAAAAAAAGATTTCCAAATGACGTAGTTTTTGAAAAAAGCTTTGCATCAATGGTAGAAGTTTTACTTCGATGTGAATTAGAAGGAGCAATTTGTGCAGAAGTACCTTTTTTACTGCGCTATGATCTTAAAATGGGCGAATCAAAAATGCCCTTTAAAAAAACGATAATGGGAAATTTCAAACTTCTTCAGACATTGAGAAAATATTAGATGAAAAAATTAATGTTTATATTTGGAACAAGACCTGAGGTCGTAAAAATGGCCCCGGTGATTTTTGAGGCACGCAAATCTAAATATAAAACAGTTCTCTGTTTTACAGGTCAGCACAAAGACCTGGTTGTTCCTTTTTTAGATTTTTTCAAATTAAAAGTTGATTATGATCTAAACGTGATGAAAGAGAATCAATCGTTAAATGCACTAACTGCAAGTATATTAATAGAAGTAAAAAAAATATTGGACAGCGAAAATCCTGACATGGTTTTTGTCCAGGGAGATACCACCACAACCTTTGCTGGTGCCCTTGCCGCTTATTATGAAAAAATACCAGTGGCACATGTTGAAGCCGGCTTAAGAACGTATAATAAATATTCGCCTTTTCCAGAAGAAATTAATCGCCAAGCTGTTTCAAGCTTTGCAGAACTTCATTTTTCGCCAACTAAAGACACACAAAAAAATTTAGAGCATGAAAAAAGATCAGGTGTCATAAAAACAACAGGCAACACTTCTATTGATGCACTAAGAATGAGTATTGGCTTAATCGATGAGAACAAATTAAAAATAAAGTATTCAAAAATTAATTTTTCAAAAAAAATAATTTTAGTAACGACTCATCGACGAGAAAATTTTGGAAAGCCACTTCAGAATATATGTGCAACGATAAAGCGACTACATACAGAGCTGGGCGTTGAGATAATATTGCCAGTCCACTTAAATCCAAATGTAAAAAAAGTAATTGAAAAAGAGTTATCACACATCGATGGTATCCACCTTATGGCCCCTCTTGATTACTCAGAATTTGTGTTTTTTATGAAACACGCATATCTGATAATGACTGACTCTGGTGGCGTTCAAGAAGAAGGGCCATATTTTGGTAAACCAATTCTTGTTATGCGCGAAAATACAGAAAGACCCGAGGGCGTGAGTGCTGGCACGAGTGTCTTAATTGGTACAAATCCTGGTAAATTATTTGAAGCAGCAAAAGATCTTGTTCAAAATGAAACAAAATATAATGAGTTTGCAAAAAAAGTAAATCCGTACGGTGATGGTTTTGCGGCGGTTTCGATTATGCAAGAAGTTGAAAAGTATTTGGCGGGAGCGGGAAAAGGTGCCAGGCACACTTAAGATTGCCTTGAGTAAAGTTAGTATATTAAGTGAATCTTAAGTGTGCCTGGCACCTGAAGGGAAATATGATGACGGAATTTTATTTGCACAGTTTGTTGGCGATCGTAATTCTGATTTTAGTCTATAAAGTCTTTGGATTTGTGGAAACGCTATTGGTAAGTAAAAAAAATATTTGGTACAAGTCACTTGTTATCAAAAAGAATGAAGTTTTGAGTTCGGATAATATTGCACACATTTTAAAATCGCTAACAATTTATTCGAAATGGATTGTTCTTTTTTTTCTTCTATACGTTGCCATTCCCTTGGTGTTTTCTGAAATTCCTGAAACTAGAGAATGGTCTCTGGGGCTGCTCGATCTAGTAAAAACAACTTTCATTGGCATTGGAGAATCCTGGGTTGCTTTTATTCCAAACATCATTACAATTTTAGCTATAGCGTTTGTTGCGCACAAGGTGCTGCAGGCTTTACACTTTTTCTTTAATAAGCTGGCAAATGAAGAAATTGTTGTCGACGGATTTTATGCTGAATGGGCGGACACAACTTATAGCTTAATAAAATATCTTGTAATAGCGTTTTCATTTGTGGCCATTTACCCATATCTTCCAGGGAGTGGGTCAAAAGCATTTGAAGGTGTATCTGTGTTTTTGGGTTTACTAATTTCACTTGGATCCACAAGCGCTATTGGGAACATTGTTGCTGGGGTTGTGATCACATACATGCGTCCGTTTCGAGTTGGCGACTATGTGCTAATTGATGGCAATAAAGGCCGCGTGGTTGAAAAGGGCATTACAGTTACAAAAATTTGTACTTATAAAAATGAAACAATAACGATCCCGAATACTAAAGTGTTAGGAAGTGATATTTTGAATTACTCAGTTCGTGCTAATGAAAAAAATTTAATTGTCTATACAACAGTGACTATTGGCTATGATACGCCGTGGACACTGGTTCACGAAATGTTGATCAATGCTGCAAAAAATTCTACATTGATTAATAAAGACCGTGAACCATTTGTACTGCAGATTGCACTTAATGATTATCATATTTCGTATGAACTAAATGCCTTTACTGAGCATGCAGACTTGCTTCCTAAGGTCTATAGTGAACTACATCAAAACATCCAAAACGAGTTTGCGAAAAATGGCGTAGAAATTATGTCTCCGGGGTTTCATGTTGTCCGTAATGGACCACTAAATACAACCCCGGCCCTAAGCTAGGTTCGGCCGGTAGGTCAGGTAGGTCTGGTGCCAGGCACCTTAATGGAGAAGAAATGTTACCCTATGAAAAAAGTTTAATTATTATTCCGACGTATAATGAAATCGATAATATCGAAAAGATGATTAGCGTCTTGTTTGAAAAATATTCGCGAATTTCTCTTCTTATTATTGATGATGGATCTCCCGATGGGACAGCGGGGGTGGTGAAAAAACTTCAAGAAAAATTTCCAAATCTGCATTTGATGCAAAGAAGTGGAAAGCTTGGTCTCGGGACAGCTTATATTGCAGGCTTTAAATGGGCCTTAGAGCGCAATTTTGAATTTGTATTTGAAATGGACTGCGACTTTTCCCACGATCCAGATTCAATAAGAGATTTGCTGGAAGCAGCTCAAACAAATGATCTTGTTATTGGTTCTCGCTATATTGACGGGATAAGAATTATCAATTGGCCATTTAAAAGATTGCTGCTGTCGTACGGAGCTTCAATTTATACGCGATTTATTACCGGCATTGAAATTCTGGATACAACTGGTGGCTTTAAGTGCTTTACAAAAAAAGCACTAGAGTCCTTTGACTTAAATAAGATTATTTCTAATGGATATTCATTCCAATTAGAAATCAATTATAAAATTTGGGCCAAGGGACTAAAAATCAAAGAAGTACCAATTATTTTTTATGAAAGAAGAGATGGGCAATCAAAAATGAACAACAGCATAATTGTCGAAGCGGTGTTTGCCGTGTTCAGGTTGCGCTTGTTGAAGATGATTGGAAAGCTGTAATGACAATTGCTAAAAAAAATTAGTGCTCTGTTTTTAACAAGTGTGTTTGATCCTTATCTTTTAATAGGTATAAAATATAAATCAAAGAAAAAATCATAACCCATGTATATCCACCGTAAGCTCCAAGATACATTTGCCATTTTTTTCCAATTATCAATTGGCCAAGTAAGCATACTGTGACTAGGTAAAGAATAAAAAAAGAAGTAAGGATGCCAATTTTTTTTGCAATATAGCGATGGTAGACTTCGAGAGAAATCACCGCAAAGGGTATTATCATCCCAACCATGTGCGCCTTCCATGTACATGAACTAACAATATGGATAACCAAAATAACAACAGAAG
>CAYWBR010000062.1:0-16571 GCA_964456675.1 uncultured Bacteriovorax sp.
CCTAGAAGCAACAAGACCTCAGCAAGAAAAATTCATGTATGCTATGCTCGCTACATTGGTAATTATTGGCTATTTAATCGAAGGAATCCGAATCCTTGGCACCAATTTTCCAGAGGGTGAAGCTTCATGGGCTCCAATTGGTTTTTTACTGGCCAAAGCTTTTGGTATCTTCAATTTGTCTGATAATTCGTTAGCAATATCTTATCGCACACTTTGGTTTTTACACATGGCCAACACGATGTTTTTTGTTGCATGCATCCCTTATACAAAATTTCTTCACATCTTTGCTCTTCCATTTGCAGCTCTCGTGACCCCAGAACGCAGAGGGGCTGTTTTAAATCCCATGAATTTTGAGAATGAAAATGCTGAAACTTTTGGACTTGGAAAATTATCAGAACTCTCAATGAAGAATAATTTAGATCTCTTAACGTGTGTAGAATGCGGACGCTGTACTCAAGTGTGCCCTGCAAACCTAGCAGGCAAGCCGCTTGACCCTAAAAAAATTATCACTAAAACAAGAGATCTAAAATATGCAACTTTAGACAAGGGCGAAAGCGACGCTGAAATTTGGGGAGATAATCCTTTATTCTCCGCCAATGAACTTGATTCGTGTACAACTTGTGGGGCTTGTATGGAAGAGTGTCCTGCAAATATTGAACACGTAAATTTAATACTTGAGGCAAAACGATATAAAACATTAACTCTTGGAGAGATTCCACCTGCGGCTGCTGATGCTGTAAATAAAATAAAAAACCAAGGAAACCCATGGGGCATATCGCAACATGATCGATTTAAATGGGCCGATGGATTAGATGTTCCTGTCATTGAAACAGGTAAAAAAGTTGATTACTTATATTACGTCGGCTGCGCTGGCTCTTACGATGGATCCAATCAAAAAGTAGTTAAAGACACTATCGGACTTCTAAAAAAAGCCGGTGTTAGTTTTGCGGTTATGGGAAAAACAGAAAAATGCAATGGTGATCCAATCAGACGATTTGGTGATGAATACTCTTTCTATGAAATTGCAATTGAGAATATCGCAAATATGAGACAATACACTTTTGATAAAGTCGTCACTCATTGTCCACATTGCCTTCATACAATTGGAAAAGAGTACACTAAATTTGAAGATGGAAATTTTGAAACAGTCCACCACACAGAATTATTAGCAGATCTCATCGCTAAGGGAAAACTAGTTCCAGAAAAACGCATTGAAGAAAAACTAACTTATCATGATCCGTGCTATCTTGGGCGTCACCATGGCGAATACAATGCGCCACGTGCCATTCTAAATGCCATTCAGGGTGTTGAGATTAAAGAAATGGAACGCAATAAGGACAAAGCACTCTGCTGTGGAATGGGCGGTGGAAATATGTGGTACGAGCTGCCGGAAGGTGAGCATTTGGCACACAATCGACTTCACGATATTGGAGATACTGAAGTGAAAAAATTGGCGACTGCTTGTTCTTATTGTATGATTAATTTTAATTCTTCTAAGGGTCATATAAAAGAGACGGAAAATATTGAAGTTGAAGACATTGCCTCAATTCTTGCTCGCTCACTTTAAAATAGTCTTATTCATAGGCTTTGGGATTTTTAATCTCAAAGCCTATGCTCAAAATAATATCCCTGGCCTTATTGAATCACTCGACAGTTTACTAACCACCCATCGCTCTCAATACGAAAACGTTAATCGAAAGGTTAGTATTAATACAACAATACTTGCTAATCTTGGAAAATTAAAAGATTTAAGGCTAGATCCCTATTACGTTCGATCTCTTGTTTTTCATTCGAATGAAGAATTCATCAAAATCGCAGCCACTGATGAGTGCCGCTTTTATTCCTTATTAGAGACTAATCTATTAAAAAATACTCTCAATGATTATGAGTCAGTGATTGCCTTAGTAATAAAAGAAGATGGAAAAGAAGAAACAACTAAAATTGCCAAGAAAGATTTTTTACAAGAAATTTATAAAAGAAAATGTTTTAACAATAGAGAATTCACTGTTTTATTTAATGACACTAATTTTCAAAAAACAGTGGAATCAATAAAAATGTCTGTTCCTGAAAACCTTGACCAATGCCAAGATATTCATAGTGAATGGCTGTTGAATGCCTACACTCCATACTTGTGTAGAATTTCAAGCATGCTTCGTCCTGTGTACAATTCAAATAAAATGCAACAATCATTAATAAGTCAAAAAGCCAATTTGTATCGTGCAAAAATCAATTCTTTTCAAAGAACGTATATCGAAAACTTATGCACGAATCTAAGTTCATCTGAAAATTTTTGCGCAAATTACCTAAAGGGAGATGTTTGGACAAAAATTGCAAATGGAGAAAAACCTGCATATAAGATGACGTATAGATGCTCTGAAATTTTAAAAAAGCCACTCCCACTGAGCAGAAAGGACTTAGGGTCTTGCGCCTACCGATTCAACGAAAAACCAATTCTATGTACTACCGAAGGTGCAAAGCTTTTTAGTGGCCATTCACCAAGTTTAGATTGCAATGATCAATCCTCTCTTCTTTTAGATGCAAAATTAGTCACCACTTATCAGGATTGTCCTGGAAGAATTGACAATGAAGGGATCACCAACTTTCACAGAATTTTTATGCATTTTAATCCTAGAAACTATATTTCAACTCCTGATAATTGTGCCGTCGAAAGTAATTTTACCTATGCTCGTACTGTATTAAATGCAGGCAATGATGGCGGTTGGCCGTTGAAAATTTGTTTTCTAAATCGTATCGACAACAAAGAAGAGTGCACTCCTTATATACCCGGCTCAAGAGCAGACGAAAATCTCAGCGAAGATAAAGTTTTAGCTACAATTTTGTACAAACATTATGGCGCTAGCTTAAAAACAAAATGTGAGGTAGTTGATGATAAAACTTACAACCCTCTTCGCTCAAATTTCAAAGCAGGCTGTTTTATTATTTATGACAAAGATAATTGCACAACACTAAAATGCGATAAAAAAGTTATATTTGAAGAGAAAACAATATCCACAATTCGTTTTATTGGCTCGCCTACTTTTGACTATATCCCCAGTACGTATTTAAACGAAAGATATGCACTCACTAATCTACTAAATGAAACACTCGGTACCCAATCCCGTGTGCTTAGAAGTATCACTGATATAAAATTTTATCTCGATCAACTACCGCAAGCAATCATTCACGGTGTCGGATGCGCAGAAGATTTAATACCTGATTTGTCCACAAGACAGTCGCTAAATCAGTGTCGACCAATGCCATTTATATTGGACTCATATACAAACAAAGATGGGGAGTTTTATTTTGGAGTGCGCCTTTCAATTGATGATGTACACTCACCCCGTTTAATGAGATGGGCAAATATTTATAATGCGGTTGCAAACTACAAAGAACTACATCCTCTAAATACATGGGCACTATATGGAATTAAAAAATAAACTAATATACTCCATATTTTTTCTTTTTTATGTATTTCCCTCACTCGGGCAAACACCAACTACTGAGGCATTATTTGTAAAAGAGCAATTACCTGAACTATTAGCAAAGCAGGCAACAAATAATATTCGATTTATTACCAATGATGGGAAAATTACTTATTACCAAAAACGATCTGGGCAATTGTTGTTATCACAAAACTACAAGGTATCAGAGGTCTTAAAAGGGACACCTGCAAACCACTATACTTTATTGGCCACAAAAAACCGCAACAAAATAATTATCCAAGAAAACGTAAATTATCACACCTATTATTCTTTGCGTGGCGCTGAAAAAATATATGTTGTAAATTTTGGACAATCTAGCGCTCGTTATGTTGGTATGGGCAATGGCCCAAGGCTTCATCTGAACGATGAATGGATGAGTTATTATAGTCATCAAAATAAAACTATTTATTTTGAACATACCACAAACTCCGCACTTAAGTTTCAAATTGTAATTAACGCTAGAAAAAACCCATACTTTACTCCACAAGTAACAATGTATGATGAAGATCAAATTCTTTATACAGACATGAACGAAGATGGAATTCAAGGGATATTCCATTTTAAACGATCTACGGGAAAATCAATTTTAAAATATAAACAAACAACATTGTTTTCACGAATAGAACTATGCAATAGTGATAGCAATATCTATATTGGAGAATTTGGTCATTTATTAACAGGTCCAGGTACAATAATTCAAAAAATTAATTATAAAAACATAGAATCTTTTAACGGTCTTGAAAGTATTTATTCAAGTCCTTTTAACGATCCCGGTCATATCAATTGTAGGGATGACAATTTGTTGTATTTTTCAAAAAATATTGGAAGCAGTAACTATAAAGCCATTTATGAAATAATTGCACTCGATGTCACAACAAAAAAAGAACAGGTCTTAACTTACTTCAAATCTACTTCTCAATTGATTGACATGGATGGAGTTTATCTCGTAAACGAAAAGGGTAAAACATACATCGTTAAAGGAAACAATAATTATAAATTTATTGATATATTAGCAGCTCCGAATAAAGGAGAAGAAAAATGAAATTTTTCTTCTCCTTATTATTTGTGCTAATAATAAATCCCTTAACCGCTAATACTAAACTTACGTTGGCCACTAAAAAATTTCCTTTAGAGATGGAATTAATATTAAACTTTGTTCAAGATCAAAATCTAAATTCTGCCCAAACTGAACAACTCAGAAATATAATCATTAGCATAGATCGCTATGCTAGATTGTTATCTGATGAAGAACTCTTATTTGTCACAAAAACTGAAGTTTACAAAAGTTTTTTAAAACCTAATTCTAATGAACCGTTAAAAAAAGAAATGTATAACCCAAAATTTGTATCGCAAATTCAAATTGCAAAAAAACAATTGGGAAGTTTGAGTTTTTTTAGTTGGTTTTTGACTGCGCTGGAAAAAGATCTCGATACATTATTTGCTAGCTCAGAATATAAAGACCTGATGCTGTTAAAATCTTCTGGAAAAGAAATTCCATCTGAGCTTTTAAAAATTGAGCGACGGCTTGATCTGTCAATAAAAATAGCCATGCTTATAAGTAACGATGATTTGGCTCCATTTAAAAACTATCTTTTAAATAAATCATTTAATTTTTTAAAAAATCTAGAAAATTCATTTCGTCTTCTTTGTCTGTATGGAAGATACCAACCTCTTGAAGCAAAGGTATCAATTGATAACTTACAATTCTTTAAAGTCGAAAATCAAAACAAAGAATTGGCCAACAGCACAAATAAATCATTAAAAACACCCTCTGACTATGAGAATTCAAATGAGAAGTCTATCGATCAGATTCTTGACCCATTATTATCAAAAGACGAAAAGCCTAAAAAAATTGAAATTCCAAAACCTGTAGGTGAAGATGAATGGCTTCTTGATTCAGAGCTAAATAAGATCACTGAGCCCATAAAAAAAGAACTTCCAAAACCTATGGCAGAAGATGACTGGCTCACTGACTTTTAGCTTTTTTTATGTTACAATCTTGAACTTATAGAAGAGCTTTTTTCTTCAAATTTCGAGGCATCAAAATGGCATTATCAAAACAACCCTACAAAGGTACCAGAGACTTTTTTCCCAAAGACAAACGTCAGCGTGATTTCATCGAAGATGTCATGTCCGTCACAGCAGAAAGTTTTGGGTATGAACCATACGATGGCCCTTTATTAGAAGAAGTTGAACTCTACCTTGCTAAGTCAGGTGAAGAGTTAATTAATGAACAAATTTATTCTTTTATGGATAGGGGGGATAGAAAAGTTGCAATTCGCCCCGAGATGACTCCAACAGTTGCAAGAATGGTTGCACAAATTCATCGAGAAGTTGCAAAACCAATTCGTTGGTATGCATTTCCAAACTTCATGAGATACGAACGTCCACAAAAAGGACGCTTAAGAGAATTTTGGCAGTTTAACTGCGACATATTCGGCGCTCCTGGAAGAACTGGAGAAATTGAAATTCTTCAAGTGGCCGTTGAATTATTTGAGCGTTTTGGCGCTAACTCTTCTCAATTTGAAATTTTAATTAACGACAGAAAAATCGTTGATACTGTTTTTAAAGATCTTCTGGCATGTTCAGATGAACAAGCACAAAAGCTTTATAAAATTGTCGACAAAGCTAAAAAGGTTTCACCTGAAGCTTTACAAAAAATGGTTAATGAAACAGGTATTAATGAAAATGCTCAAAAGATTTTCTACCAATACATTGATCTAAAATCTTTTGAACAGGTTGTTAGCTTTTTAGTTTCTAACGGCAAGACTGAAATTGCTCAAGATTTTAAAGCATTTGTTGATGAAACAAATAAAGCAGGCCTGACTGAATACTTAAGCTTTGATGCTTCAATTGTTCGTGGTCTTGATTACTATACAGGAATCGTTTTTGAAATGTTTGATAAACATCCTGAAAACCGCCGCGCACTTTGTGGTGGTGGTGCCTATCATAACCTGCTTCAAATCTTTAACGAGAAACCACTTCCAGGCGTTGGTTTTGGACTTGGCGATGTTACACTAACAGATTTTTTAACTGTTCATAAACTAATGCCTAATTTTGAAATTCCAATGAATGACATTCTCGTAACGTTTCAAGATCAAAACGGCTTTGAAAGTGCCATGAAACTTGCAAGAAGCTTGCGTCGTGAAAATAAAAAAGTAGTTACCATGCTCGAAGCAACAAAAATGAATAAAGTTTTTGAAGTGGCAGAGAAAAAAGGATGCTCATCTGTAATCCTAATTGGATCAGATGAAGTCACTAATCAAAAAGTCGTGGTCAAAAACTTAAGTTCTCGCGATCAAAAAGACTTTGCGAATACAGACATCAAATCAATTTTAAGTTTTATTAATTAAGGTGCCAGGCACTTTTAAGGATATCTAAATATGAGCACAAATACTGAATTATCTACAACCTACTCTTCGAAAGAAGCTGAAGCCAAATGGTATAAAACTTGGGAAGCAGGAAAATACTTTAAACCTAAAAAAGGTAAGACAAATAAAGCCTATACAATCATCGTTCCACCTCCAAATGTTACTGGAAAACTTCACGCAGGTCATGCGCTAGATATTACGACACAAGATTCACTTATTCGTTTCAAAAGAATGAAAGGCTATGAAACTTTATTTTTACCTGGTCTAGATCATGCTGGTATCTCTACTCAATCAGTAGTTGAAAAGAAAGTTTGGGAAGAAGAAAAGAAAACTCGTCACGACTATGGCCGTGAAGAATTTGTTAAAAAGATTTGGGCCTGGAAAGAAGAGTATGGAAACACAATTCTTAACCAGCAACGCGCAATGGGAGCAAGTTGTGATTGGGATTACCTAACATTCACTCTTGATACAATTCCTAACAAAGCTGTTAGAAAATTTTTCGTAGATATGTACACTCAAGGATTAATTTATCAAAGTGACTATATCGTAAATTGGGACCCTGCTCTTCAATCTGCCGTATCTGATGCAGAAGTTGAACATAAAGATGTAGCAGGAAACTTTTTTCATATTAAATATGCTATCAAAGGAACAGATGAATTTTTAGAAGTAGCGACAACTCGTCCAGAAACTCTTTTTGGTGATACTGCTGTTGCCGTTAATCCTAATGACGATCGCTATAAGCACTTAATTGGTAAAACAGCTATCGTTCCACTTTGTAATCGTGAAGTTCCAATCATTGGCGATGAGCATGTAGATCTTGAAAAAGGAACTGGTTGTTTAAAAGTAACTCCAGGGCATGACTTTAATGATTTTGAAATTGGAAAGCGCCACAAGCTTCCAATCATTACAATGCTAAATAAAGACGGAACAATGAATGAAGAAGGCTTAGAATTTAAAGGTCTAGCCGCCAAGGTTGCACGCAATGTTGTTTCTAAAAAACTTGATGAACTTGGACTTCTTATAGATAAAAAACCACACACTCATCCTGTTGGTCATGGTGAAAGATCTGGTGTTCCAATTGAACCAATGGTTTCAAAGCAGTGGTTTGTTAACGTAAAAGATATGAGCAGAAGGGCCGTTGAAGCTGTTGAAACAGGTGATATGAAATTCTATCCAAAAGAATGGGAGAACACATATTACTCTTGGCTTCGTGAACCAAAAGATTGGTGTGTTTCTCGCCAACTTTGGTGGGGACACCAGATTCCTGTTTTCTATTGTAAAAAATGTAATCATCAATGGGCTTCCGAAAAAGATGCTCATGATGAAAAAGAATGTCCAAAATGTAAAAGCCACGACACTTTTCAAGACCCTGATGTTTTAGATACATGGTTCTCATCGGGACTATGGCCTATGTCAACTCTAGGTTGGCCTGATCCAGTAGCAATGAAAGAAAAGAAATTTGAAACATTCTTTCCAAATGCTGTTCTAATAACAGGTTTTGACATCATCTTTTTCTGGGTAGCTAGAATGATGATGATGAGTCTTCAAACTCAAAATCAAGTGCCATTTAAAGATGTTTATATCCATGCAATTGTTCGCGATAAATTAGGTCGCAAGATGAGTAAGTCGCTTGGAAATGGGATTGATCCATTTGATATGATCGAACAATATGGTACCGATGCCTTCCGTTTTGCTCTTGCAAGTGGTGCGGGATATAACAGAAATATTAATCTAGACCCAGAAAGAATTGGCGGTTTTAGAAATTTCATCAATAAGATCTGGAATGCATTCCGCTTTATTCATCCAAATCTACAAACTGGATCTGCTGTAATTAAAGACTATAAGACCCTTGATCACCATGAAAGATGGATCTTGGCAGAGCTTAACACAACAACAAAAATCATGAACGAATCTCTTGAGGTTTATCGTTACGATGATGCTTGTGCTGCTATTTATTCATTTGTTTATGACAAGTACTGTTCATGGTTTATTGAGCTTTCAAAAAATATTTTAAATGGTGATGATCAAGCTAAGAAATCACAACGCATTTCTGTCTTGAAGTTTGCTATGAGAAAAATTCTTGCACTTTTACATCCAATTACTCCTTATATCACAGAGGAACTTTGGTTACATTTAAAAGATGCCAATGAAGATCTACTGATTGCTCAAGAATATCCTGAGCATGACAAGAATCTAGAGTTCAATCACGATCAAGAACAAATGAATAAGTTTGTTGAAGTAGTAACTGCAATTAGAAATCTTAGACAAAGTGTAAACATTAAGCCAAAAGATGAAGTGAATGCAGAATTATTCACAAACGATCACGAACTGGTTAAATACTTCCGTGAAAATGCCGTGAATTTTTCTGAACTTGCACGCGTAAAAAATTTAAAAGTTGGCGATAAAGAATTAAATCGTCCAAGTAAATCAATAATGTTTGCAACTACTCACACTGAAATCTTTTTGCCTTTAGAAGGTGTAATCGATCTACAAGAACAAATTCAGCGTTTGAAAAAAGAATTAGATAAAACAGAAAAAGATTATAAAAAGTATGAAGTAAAATTAAACAATGAAAACTTCATGAAAAATGCTCCTGAAGAGGTTCGCCAAGAAGTGCAAACAAACGAGCGAGAGCTTAGAGAAAAGATAACCGCTTTAAAAGATAACTTAAATCAATTTGGTGCCTAAATGAAAATCGAGCGCTGTCCTATCGTTTATTTAATTGTTTTATTGGCAATTTCTTCCTGTGCTAATGTCCCTCAAATCGACAGAGGTTTATTGGCAAAAAAAATCATGCAATTTGACCCACATCCGGAAGAAACCGCTTTTCAAGAAGAAGTCAATACATTCAGAGAAGGTGCCATCGGTGGCACGAATTCTGTAGGAGGTGGATGTGGCTGCAATTAATAAATCTTCACGACGTCACATTGTATCACTTTCCATCTTACTAATTGGCTCAAAACTCCACGCCGAAATGATGACCAAAGGTGAGACGAGAGTAAAATCACTGATTAATATCTACACACAAAATAGCAATAGCGGTAAACAAGTTTACGATAACTCGGGAAATGAAAACGTATTCGTTGTCGAACCCCAAATCTTTATCAAACACCAAATAACTGAAGACACCGAGATTAATTCAAGTTTTGTTTTGGATGCATGGTCTGCAAAATCTGACACAATTATAGATTCAATGACTGGCGCTAGTGGCGCAGGAAAAACCAATCAATCACGCATCGCTGGAACATTGGGTGCAAGAAAGGAAATAGAAAAATCAACCCATGCTCTTTCAATGGGATTTTCCTCTGAATATGATTACAAATCATTAAACTTGTCCACGAGCACAGAAAGAAGTTTTGCTGATGATAATTTTACTCTCACTGCGGGTGTGCAGATCTACAAAGATCAAGTAGATTTGTTTGAAAACCTAACAACTCCACGTTCTGCGCAAATTACAACAGGATTTAAACGAAATATTTACGCTTTCAACTTAAGTGCCTCACAAATTCTCACCAGACGAGACATCGCTCTTTTAAACCTTACTCGAGTTAATACCAATGGTCGATTAGAATCCACGGCCGGTACGGTAGATGTTAACAATATAAGAACTGTGGAAAAACTTCCTCATAGCAGACAGCGAAATGCGGTTTCATTAAAATGGGTTCATGCGCTATCTGAAGAAATGGCGCTAAATTTTTCACACCGTTATTACGCCGACAATTGGAAACTAAGTGCAAATACAAGCAGACTCGCCTATTTAATTTCCTTAAATGACGATCAAGATTACTTCGAATTATCACTTCGCTATCATAACCAAAATTCAGTTAAATATTACCAAGATAGATTTTCAAGCAACGAGCCTTATATGACTAGTGATTCCGATATGAGCAAATTCACTTCGTACTCGCCATCCCTAACTTACTCAAAGGCCTTAGCGGACAAAGATGTCTATGGGATAAAATTTTTTAACTGTGAATGGACTAATTCGCTTACTTATTCAAAAAGAAATACAGGACTTAATTCTTTTTACGTACAAAGTGGCTTAGGCGTTAGTTTTTAAGAAGATAAAAAAATGGAGTCATTGTGAAAAATATTCTAATCTTTATCGCTATACTTTTTAGTTTACCGATAAATGCTGATAAATTGGCCAATTTCACTCTTAATGATTTTAATACCAATAATCCGTTTACTCTTCAAAGTCAGATTAAAGGAAAAAAAACTTTGATCAATTTTTGGGCCTCATGGTGCACTAGTTGTGCAAAAGAAATTCCCGAACTTGAAGATTTAAAAAGAAAATATGGCGATGTAAACTTTATCGCCATCAATGCGGGAGAATCAAAAAATTTAATCAATAAGTTTATAAAAAAATATAAATTTACCTACACTGTTCTAAGTGACCCTGATCGTTTGGTATCGAAATCTTTAGGGATCAATGCACTTCCAGTTACTATCGTAATTGATGATCAATTAAATATCGTTTACAAAGATATTGTACCTCCAAAAGAACTATAAACAATATGGCTTCAATAACATTGATTCAAAAAACATTTCATGCCATGGGTGGGCAATTCATTTTTTCTTGTTATGCTCAAGAAGAAAAGAAATTATCGATTTATGCTCTGTTTGATTTGGCTTTTCTGGAAATACAACGTATTGAAGATAAATTTACTGATCATCGTCCAAGTTATTTTAATCAAATTAATGACAATGCCGGTATCAATAAAGTTAAAGTCGATGACGAGACCATGTTACTGATAGACATCAGTGCAGAACTTTTCAGAAAATCAAATAAACTTTTTGATATTTCTTTTGCAAGCATTGGCCATCAATGGAGAGAATATCAAAAGCGCAAAGAAAAAATCCCAGAACACATTATTAAAGAAAAGCTTTCACTTGTTAATTTTAATCTAATTGAAATTGATAAAATTAATAAAACTATATTTTTGCCTTTTTCAGAAATGCGCATTGGTTTCGGTGGAATTGGTAAAGGATATGCAGTGGATCAAGCATTTAAAATATTAAGAGAAAATAATTTAAATAATTTTTGTATCAATGGATCGGGAGATATTAGAGTCTACAGCGAAGAAAATGCTCTTCGAAAATGGCAAATAGGCATTAGGAATCCATTATCTAAGAATACAGATAGAGCAATTGGTATTATTCAGCTTTCCAACGGAGCAGTCGCAACTTCTGGAGGCTATAATAATCACATAGAGACTGACAAAAATGATCACCACATCATAAACCCACTTACGGGTAGATCACGATCTGATATCATTCAAAGTACAATCATTGCTAATGATGCCATTACGGCCGACACAAATGCTACAATCATCATTAATCAGAACCCTAAAAATGCATTAGACTATTTAAATGATAACAAGATATGTGGCCTATTTATCGACCAAACAGGGATGAGCCATTTATCAAAAATGGCCCAAGATTTTTTTAAAAATAGTATTCATTAAAGACTGTTTGCTTTCACGTAGTAGCAATACCGAAACACTTTATTATTTCTATAAGCTTTGAGGAGTATATAATCCTTGTTCTCTCTTAGTTCAGCATTGTACAAATCTTCACCTTCAATTTTTTCAATAAATTTTACCCCTGTACCTTGTAAAACAGGTTGAAATAAAACGGGATAGGCATTCGGGTGTAATTCTAAAATTTTGGCAAATGACTTATTATCAAAATAGTTTATGTTATAGCCTTCGCCACTTAATGGCGCGACAAAATACTCATTATACTCTCTATGAACCATTAAGGTTGCTGCTGTTTTTTGGTTAGTATGATGAGCATAAAAGCATCTACCAGGAATTGCTTTGTCAGCATAAATTTCTAGGTTGGCCTCTGGTGCTGTATCGAAAATTGATTTTGCGAGCGAACTGATCGAAAAGGTAAATGCGAAAAACAAAATTAACATTTTTTTCATATTTGACTCCAACGTTTATTAAAATCAAACCTAAAATTTTGTTAATCGTAAACTTATATTTTTTGCTTTTCTACAATTTATATAAAAAATGCGCCTCATCGACCAAATGATTGATATCGTCTAATTTTTTATCTTGACCTTCTTGATTTATAAAAGTTTCAATTACCTTAAAATCATGCAAAACCCGATTCGGTTTATGTCTAAAATACTGATACTTCGGTAAATCCAATTTTTTATCTAAAATACTAATTGTTTCTACTCCGTAAAAAACACTTAGGCCCTCTGCCCATAAGTTATTTGCCACAACGCCCGCAACCTTACTCAAAAGAAATTTCAAAACTAAATAGTCTTCACCATAGTGCATATATAATTTATTTTTAGTATCCATCTTATGCAATATTTCAGAAATAGCATGCTGATTGCTTTCTGCATAAATGATAAAATTTTGGTTTTCAAAACAATTAAAAAACTGTTTCCATATCTCAATTTCCTTCACTACCGAGTGGAAGTCATTAAGCATAACTAATATAAACTTGGGGGACTCTGGGGCAGTAAACAAGGCTTCAAGTTTTTCATCGGATTTTGTCGTATCTTTTCTAAGATATACTTTAAGATCGCTAAAGTTTTGATCTGTAAATTTCTCTAGCAAGTGTATTGCTTGAGCTTCAATATCTAACGCTGGCATCGGTGTATAAGTACGATTTAATAGGTACTTGTTCCATCCCTCGGCGTAACCAACTCGCTCTTTAGCACGAAAATTAAAGCCCATAAAAGCGGAATTAAAACTCCCCTCTAAATCAAAATAGACATCTATATTAAATATATCATTTAAATTAGCGCAAAATTGATGGGTACCTGGCAAATTTGCTTTGTATTTAGGTCTTTGAAATGCGCGAACCTTAAATGGAAGAAATGAAAACAACGGTAAGCAACCTTCCTCGACAATGATATTTATCTCTGCCTTTGGTAGCGCTTCACTAAGAGCAATAACAAACGGTAAGCATTGAAAAAGCTGATTTTTTTCCCTAGGAAATTTAATCAAAACCTTGTGAATTTCATTCATGCACTAATATTCCTAAAATAGTACTTATAATTCATCCCATTTATCGGGAGAAACGAATCTGAATTCAAATAAATTTTTAAAATCTGATAAAACTGGCGCTGCGGGGACAATTAACACCATTTTTTTTAAAACTGACCAACTCAAGTATTTCTCTAAAATTAGCGACTCAACTCCAAGTTTTTCAATTCGCTCAAACTTTTGCTTGGCCTTTACGATAAGCCCCCGAGCACCTACTAAATTAGATTCACGATAATGAATCATGGCAGCTGCCACCTGAATTACGGCCCAATAAACATTTCGAATAGGTCCCGGTTCTTCTAGCCAATGATGCTCTAACTCTTCGTGGCATTCCCAATAAAGTTGCTGATTAAAAAGATCTATTCCTTTTTTTATTATTTCAAGATGTGCCAGATCAAATTGATTCCCATTATTCACATTAAAACCCAATTGTTTTGTCAAAGTTTTTAGATATAGAGTAATCTTTCTCTAATATACAAATATTAACAAGCGGAAAATAACGATGTCTGAAATATCCGATAAAATTCAAACTTTAGTTCCCGACTATGTACGCAGGCTGCAAATTTACCAAGCGGGTAAACCCATTGAAGAATTAGCTCGCGAACGAGGAATAAAAAAAATATCAAAACTTGCTTCAAATGAAAATCCACTAGGGCCATCACCTTTTGCCATTAGAGAAATGACCAATGCACTATGGGATTGTCATCGCTATCCAGATATGCACGCACATGAAGTAAAAAGTACGCTTGCAAAAATGTATAAGCTTAAAAAAGAAAACATTGTTCTTGGAAATGGATCGGAAGGAATTATGGGCTATATCGCTCGTGCCTTCATTCAACCAGGACATGAAATCCTAACTTCAGAAAATACCTTCATTGGTTTTTATATTATCGCTAGAAGTGTTGGTGCAAAATTAATTACACTACCACTTACACATGACTATCGCTTTGATGTTAAAGCCATTGCTAAATCTATTACTGAAAAAACTAAAGTTATCTATATTTGTAATCCAAATAATCCAACTGGAACTTATATTACCAAAACAGAGTTTGATTATTTAATGGAGCACGTTCCTCCTCATGTTTTAGTTATTCTAGATGAAGCGTATTTTGAATTCGCTAAAGGCAAAGAAGATTATCCAGATTCAATGGACTATCGCTACGATAACGTAATAACTCTTAGAACTTTTTCTAAAGCTTACGGGATTTCAGGAATTCGTATTGGGTATGGCTTTGGACATGAAGATCTAATCGCTAATCTAACTAAGGTAAAGCTTCCTTTTGAGCCAGGTGTAATCGCCCAAAAAGGTGCAGTAGGTGCCCTATATGACAAACCACATTTAAAACGCACAGTAATCAATAACAATCGCCGTTATGATGAAACATTTGAATTCTTAACACTTCATAAATTTAATCCCGTAAAATCAGTTGCAAACTTCATTTGTTTTAAAACAGGATCTGAAGCTGCATCTATGTATCTTTTTGATAAACTTCTTGATCATGGAGTTATTATCAGAATGCTAAAAGCCAATGAAATGCCAGAATTCGTTCGTGTATCTCTTGGTACTAAAAAAGAAATGCGCCACTTTTTCAGAGCGATGGAAGCAGTATTACCTGAATATAATAAAAGATTTGGGAGACCAAAAGAATGAAACTAGTTCAATATAAAATCAGCACAGCTCTAGGAAGTGTAAAAAGATTAGGTTTTTTACATGGAGAAACAATTATTGATCCTCAACTTGTGTGGACTACCCATTACAAGAATTCAGGATTCTACAATTTTGAGACTAGAGCTAAACATAAAATTTCTCACAGTCTTTTTGAAAATCTTCAAACAAATGACGGCACTCTTAATCTTTTAAAAGAAACCGAAGAACTTTATCAAAAACTAAAAAAAGCTGGAGTAGAAGGTAATTACGAAATTGGAGAATTTTCTAAAACTAAATTAGAAGCACCTCTAGATCAAATTGCTACTTATCGCGATTTCTATGCCCATGAAAAACATGTGAGTACGGGCTTTAAAAAACGCAACGAAGAAATTCCTCCTGCATGGTTTGAAATCCCTGCTTACTATAAAGGCGCAACGACTGGATTTTTTGGCCACAATGATGAAGTACTATGGCCTTCATACACCGACATGCTAGATTACGAACTAGAATTGGGAATGGTTATTGGCCGTGATGGAATGAACATCAAAGAAAAAGATGCTCATAAACATATTTTTGGCTTCACAATTTTAAATGATATTTCAGCTCGCGACATTCAAAGAAAAGAAATGAGTATTCGTCTAGGGCCTGCGAAAGGAAAAGATTTTTGCTCTATCATTGGTCCTGTCATCGTTACTTTTGATGAATTCCAAAACAAAGAACCAAATTTGCTAATGACGGCAAAAATTAATGGCGAAGAATGGTCTAGAGGTCATTCACAAGACTCTCACTACTCTTGGGCACAAATGATTGAACATGTTGCTAAAGATGAATGGGTTGTTGCTGGTGATTTATTCGGCTCTGGAACTGTAGGTACAGGATGCGGGTTAGAGCTAGATAAGTGGATTAAGTCAGGTGACGTTTTAGAATTAGAAATCGAAAAAATTGGAAAGCTAACAAATAAAGTAGGTACTAAGAGAAAGACATAATGCCTTTCTCTTTTTATTTAACCAAAACCCCAACCATCTTCATCAGCGCCTTAACTTGCTCTCCATCTTTT
>CAYWBR010000063.1:0-16480 GCA_964456675.1 uncultured Bacteriovorax sp.
GTTTCCATTGGTGTCCGCCCCTTACATCGTTTTCCTTGGTTAGTTCGTTCGCAATCATATTGCTTCATGTAGATGTCGAGGTCTCTTTGCATTTCTTCAATTGAGGTGTAGAGCTTTTTTCTAAATGCTACAGAATAAAATTCCTCTTGAATCGTCTGGTTAAGCTTTTCACAAGAACCGTTTGTTTGAGGATGGCGAGCCTTTGTTTTGGCATGTTCAATTTCATTGAGATACAAAAATAACTGATAGTGATGTGTTTCTGGACGGCCACAATACTCAGTTCCTCGATCAGTCAGGACTCGCAACACTGAAATGTTTTGTTCATCAAAAAATGGGAGGACTTTTGAATTTAAAAATTCCGCTGCTACGGTGGCAGTCTTATCAGTATAGAGTTTAGCAAAACCAATGTTAGAGTAAGTATCGATTCCAGTTTGTTGATAAATTTTTCCAATACCTTTAATGTAGCCAACATAGTAAGAATCCTGGGCGAATAAAAATCCAGAATGATGGGTTTCAATTTCACCATGGGCTTTCTTCTCTTCTTTTTGCTCTTCCATCGCCTTAATTTGAGACTCAGTTAAAAGTCCATGGTTTTCTGCTGACCATTTTTCTAAACGCTTTAAACGTAGAAATTTCTTTTCTAATTGATGGCGAAGCCAGACGGTACGAACTCCACCGCCCGAGATACTCCAGTTGTTTTTACGATTGAGTTCATTAGCCACTCGAACTTGACCATGAGTTGGTTCTAAGAGGCTGTAAGCGAGAATCGCATCATCAACTTCTTTAGGAAAACGGTTGCGTTCTCTCGCTACTTTTTTGGTTTTTTCCATTAATCCTTCAACACCTTCTTCGGCTAATGTATTCTTGATGTCGTAGTAGTGTTGTCGGGAAATTCCTAGTTTTCTGCAGGCTTCAGAAATATTTTTCATCTGATCTGCAAATTCTAGTACATTTAATTTTCTTTGAATGAGATACTGCTTAGTAGTCATAAACTTCCTTTTGTTAAATTTAAATCTTCGTAAATCTAATTTTAACTGAGGATGTTTATGACTAATAATAGGCAATTATTTTAGTCTACATGTAAACGCTTTTCGTGATTAGTCCACATAAGGCATATCGGCGAGCCTGCTACTTTTTTTCATTATTCTGCCTCTATGTTAAAAATCTGAAGATACTCATCAGACTCATTAATTTGAACATTTTCACCATTGAAGTACTCATTAAAACCAGACTCAGCAATGCTATCAGATCCCTCAGTGTAAAATGTTACAATGTGCTCAATTGATATATCATAATTTAATAAAGTTTTAACATTAACTCTAGTGTGGAGTTCAAATTTGGTATTCGGGTCGATTACCATGAACAATACATTTTCGTTCGATTTAGAAACCCCCATTACATAGCCTAATCCGAATGTAGTAGCGCTCATTTCATTCTCAGGGTTTCTAATGTTGTATTCTTGGAAAATATCACTCAAAACCGGCCAATTTAATATCAATATAACCCGGCCAGTCAACTAAATGCAGAATCCGACATCATAACCTAAAATTTCTCCTTTAAAACAAGTCCTACTTAGCACACAAACACTAAGCAGGACCTTGATTGTGCTTTCCTCTTGAAAACAGAACCAATTTTTGAGAGAGACTTATATAGGAGGAGTGTCCTATACAATTTTTTTTAATTAAATTTTAACAATACTAACTTGGCATATTTTTCGCGAGTTTCAACATTTGTAAATTCGTTCGGTGAAACTTTTACCAGTGCATTTAGCGTCTTATCTTGTAGCTTAATCAAATGCCCCATGGACTCTGAGTAGCTCATATTTTCATCAGCTAATTCACTTGGAGTTGGAAGTATTACTTTTGTACTCTTATCACTGGCCATTACTTCAAGCTTTAAAACACCATTTTCTTCTCTGATTTTGTCAGCACGAACTCCAACTTCTGACCAAAAGAATTGTAGTGCTTGTAAATCTTTTGATTCATAAGCTCTTTTATAAAAATCTAATGTACGCTGACCGTTTAACCCTCTATACGCTGAATATTTTAAAAAATTCTTTAAAAAGAGCGAATTGCTTCTCATGGCACAAACAGGATCACCTTCAGTTCTATCCTGATTTAACTTGCTCCACTTATTATCAACTAATGAAGCAGTAACAGCTCCACAAGACTCCGAACCTAAAAGTCTCGTTCCTAAATCACGATAGATATAAGGAATTAAATTATCTCCAGCCAATAGCGCTTCTTGAGCAATTGAATGCTTCACAAGATTTAGTGCCGTATTTAAAAAATAGAAAGATCTAGAAATATTATACTGAGAGTTTTCCAGCACTGTTCCAAACGTAGGAAGTACATCTCTATAGTATGAATTAACAATATTATCCAATGATCCATTCCACGTTTCTTTGTTTACATCGATAATTGGATAGAAAATAAGTAAACTAGTTAAGTATCTCTCAAGTGCTTTAGTCGAAACTAAATAATCCATTTTGGTATCATAAACTTGTTCATCACTAGTTCTTCTTGATATAGCAAATGACTTACTCTCTAAAGAGTTAATTTTTTGAGTTGGCAGAGCTAATTCAATTGCGGAATCAAAAACCACTGGTGAGGCATATATTTTTAATAACGAATTTAATGGCTGATAAATATTTTTATTAAAAGTGAAATAGTTTGTAGCATCAGATCCATGATTAATCGCCATAACTGGGTTTTCTTCCGATATGGTAGAACCAAAAACCTTCGCGATTCCTTTTTGACAGTTATTATATGACTCTTCATGAATACCGTTTACGAACTTGCGCATATCGGCCAAGTCTTTAGTGTCTTTATAAAAACTATCAAAATCAAACTCTAAACGGGCAGCTGCAAATAATGATTTTCGTGATTTGCTGCTCATTTTGTTTATATTTGATTTGTATTCGATCATAGCTTCACACATTCTAAAATCTTCATTCATTTGCATTTTAGAAATTTGTAAGTTCGTCAATAAAGTATCACGAATGCTATCTAAGTACTTCATCTCAGTTTGATGGTACTCATCAATTTGCAGAGCTAAATCGCGAATCATTTTTAATGTTTCCATTTGAAGTTCAAGCATCTTTTTTTGATTCTCTAGTACTTCATCTAGTTTTCCCTCGATTCTTCCAAGAGCTGCCATTACTTCAGGATCTGGTCCACCTGAGCCACCAAGACCTAACATGCTTGCCACAGGGCCTGAGCTTAAGACCCCAAGGGCCGGCATTACACCACCTGATAAAAATGCAGAAGCAATAGTTGAAGCTACTTGCACGCCTTGTGAAACTTTTCTAGCAGTATTGATAGCCTTTTGAAGGTCTTTTGGAATTCTAACACCGGCAATATCGGCAACTCTCTCTGCTCCACTTAAAATCGCATCAAAATTTTTACTCATTTTATCTGCTGATGATGCAATTGTTTTCATTCCTTCACTTATCTTTTTAGTATGAGCTAAAATAGTAGGATTTTCTTTTGCAACTTTGCTGTCATTTCCATTAATGACAACATTATTGATATAATCTAATAATTTTTTACCTTCAATCTTATCTTGCTTAATTGATTTTTTAGCATCATTAAATGAATCTTCTAGTCCCTTTTTCATTTGAGAAAGACCTGTGCTCATTTGATCTTTCAACTCACCATTCATTTGCCAAATGTTTTTAATTTCAGAAGCTACAACTTTGATGTCATCAATTTTTTTCTTAACTTCTTCTGCTTTACCTTTTATGTAGAGAAATTTTTCTTTTAGCTTTTTAAAGTCTGGTGTGTCTTTGACCTGAAGAAAAATATAAGCACCCACAGAAGCCGTTGCAACAACTGTTAATTGTTCTTTTATATTTGATCCGGATGCTTGAAAATGTTTATCTACTAAATCTAAATATTTTTTAGATTCCGCTAATTTTTTTGCAAAATCATCTTGATTACCTGATTCTTTGGCCATTATGATAACTTCATCGGCCAGGTCTTTATCACCTTCTGCAATATCAACAATAATTTGTTTTGCTACATCTGTTGAATGGTCAGCAATAATCTTGTCATAATTTGCTAGAATTTGATTAAGCGCCTTAGTCTGAGCTTTATGAACAGTACTAACAACCAAAAGATCCACTTCCGATTGATAGTCCTTTTTTTGGAAGGAATCACTAATAATTGAATCAACAAATAATTTGTTATAAATTTCAGTTTTTTTACCAAAAAAGTATCGCTGTTTTAGATCCCGTGTTTCTTCTTTTACAGAATCAATGACTTCTTGAATTTCTTCATCAGATAAAAGATCCACCATCGCTTGTACTTCACGTCTTTTCTCAATTGAAACTCCAACTGATAAAACTTCAGCAAGCGCAATATTTTTCTGATCAGACACTACTAGCTTTCTCCAAAGAGCGTACTGTTCTTCTCTTTGACTAGCGTTAAGTGTGCCCACTTCACTTTGGGTACCTTTATTCTCAGTGCTCGCTTCTGAGTATCCAGTCACGACTTCCCTTGTATGAATTTCTTTTGTACAAGCTGATGATAAAAGAGCTGTTAAACATAGTAGTGCTGTTACTTTTTTTGTACTTTTGGTTTTCATAATTATCTCATTTCCTTTAATTTCTGATCTATACATTGAAAGTTTTCATCAAGAGTTTTTGAAATACATACAAACTCTTTTTTTCCTTCTTTACCATGAACTCCATCTCTTCCAGAAGCTCCATCACGCCCCGCGGGTGCTGCATCAAAGGACTTAGCCTTAGGCCCACTTCCCTTAGCCCCTCTTCCTCCAGGTTGCCCGCGTCCTCCACGACCACCTTTTGAGCCAAGAGAAGATTTTCCAGGATATAAAGCTTCGATAAGATTTAAATTATTATTAGTGATAATCAATTCTAAGCGGCCGGTGTTTCCTCCGTTAAAACCATCTTTTCCATCTTCGCCATTTCCACCATTCTGACCTGGAATTGCAGCTCTTCCTTCTTGAACATTTGCAATATGACAGAATCTATCTTTTCCAAAATCAGAATCTCTTCCAACATCAGGATCTCTTCCACCATCAGGACCTCTACGAACGAATGGGAAATCGCATATCTCTTCAGTCACATGCCCAATAGCATTTTTATTTGGATCCTCTGCTGCTTCATAACCATTTTTTGCGACATGGGGTTGAAGCGCAGCATCTTGTCCTCTTAACTCAACGGCAAGCTCGCCCTCAGCATTTTTTAAATTCATCCTGATTAAGCCACCATGCTCTCCGTGAGAGTTATCAAAGGCTCTTGCGCCCTCTTCAAAAGTCATAACTTTTGAATCTTGATGAGCTATAAAATTTTCAGCTTCAATTTCTACATTTTTTCCTGAAGTAATCAGTGCAGCCTTAGGTCCTAGATAGAGGTCAGATATTTTATATTTTCTTATCTCATCGTTTGCAGTTTTAACTATTTCAAATGGTAAATTCCCTAAATATTCCTTGTGATTTAAAAATAACCTTTTAGGAAAGCTATACTTATTTTTTTCTACTTTAACTTCGTTTGCAGCATCTAGTACGTAACAACGGGCCTTAAGATCAAATTCATTAAGATCACTTTTAATAACAAGAACAACTTTCGTATCACCTTTTGCTAATTTCTTTTTAACAAATTGTTTATTTGAAAGTTCACATCCCACATCAACACTTGAATCAAGAAATGACTTTCTTGAAGCTATTACTTGAAATGTATTTAACTGGTCATTAATTTTTGCTTCATCACCGTTATGAAGCTCAATCAATTCTTTAAGTTTTAATGGTCCTTTTAGTTGATTAACTTCAATTTTTTCGTAACTTAGAGAAAATTTCACTGCATTTAGGTTGTCAGTACTCGAGTCTCCCAAAACGTCATCTGCAGCCTCATCTTTAGCTTCATCGCTATTTCCAGAGGTATTCATTTCACTTTGTGCCTGATTACTAGCAGCACTAACAGTTGCCCCACCATCACTTTTTCCACAACCGGTTAGAAGAAATGATGACATAATTCCCATCATTACAATCTTTGACTTGAATTGGTTTTGTTTTAATTTCACTTTCTCTATCCTTTTTCTCATTGAATCTTTGACTTAACTATTTCAATTTAGATGCCAGCTATTTAAGTATTATCTGCTTTTTAAATACAACCTCTTAGAATTTTGCTTTTCATAAAGTTTCTACGGAGCGTATTTTTTAAAATACACTCTGAAGCACCCCATACACACTTGGAGCTCTTGTAAAAGAAGCTTAACAAAAATTTTGCTTTATCTTTTCTTGTTCTTGATACTAAAAAAAACCGACCAGAAAAATTTGCAATTATTCGTTACTTAAAATCTGCATTGGTCGGAATCAATCATTTTTATCTAGAAATAATTTCATGAATTTTTCTCAGAAGTGAAAAACTGTAAGATTTAAAAGACTTCAGAATAGCTCGCAAACATATTTAGTCTATAAAATGTACTTTGTGTCTAAAAGTTAGACAGCGCTTTTTGCTAAGCACTTGCTTTTAAACGTACTAAGCCTTGGCACCAGACTTGCTTTAAATAGTCTTATTAAAGAGGGTTTTATGGAAAATTTTAAAGTTAATGATTTTACTCCTTCTAATGTAAATTTCACATCATCAATTAAGCTTGATGCTTCTTCTGTATGTGGAAATATCGGCTTGCAAGTACAAACCGATTTAAAACAATATAAAATCAACTTAGGCTTTTCAGAAAACTCTGATCGCTTCTTTATGAAATACATCACTGACCATACTGGCATTTCAAAAACAGTACTATTTGATCTCTTAAGTGCCCGTCACAGAAAACCACGTTTTAATACTCTTCATCGTTTATACTGTCATATGTATCAAACTAGAGATTTAAAACTTATTATCAAAAAATCGCACCCAGTAATTGCTCAATAATTCTTTTTTAATTCAAAATGAATCGACTACCAATGCTTCAAGAGAGACTAATGATTTCGTGCTAAAAAACGAAGTTAGAAGATTAACTTATCTCATGACAGCTGGAAATGGATCAAGCCTTAATGCTATTCAAAACAAGTTAGGTCAAAGAGGCCTTGAAGAGCTACAGAAGTTATTAAAGGAAGAAATCGTTAAAGAAGATAAAGACGGCATGTATAAGCGTGGAAAAAATGCTATCCAGTACGACTCGGAGGCAATTAACCAACTTTCATTAGATGCAATATCTCACTTTGCCACCAAAGATGAAGATGAAAAATCGGGCTATGCTGGATTTAAAGTAACTCAAGTTTCTCCCGAAGCTAAAGAAGCCATTATTCAAATCATGAGAAACTCAATGGCGCAAATTAATAGCATCATTAAAGAAGATGATCAAAAATCATCAATTGAAACACAAACGGAAAAGTTTTTTGCGGCTATTAACTTAGGTGGACTAATCACGAAAAGCGTTTACATGTAGACTAAAATAATTGCCTATTATTAGTCATAAACATCCTCAGTTAAAATTAGATTGTAAATCGTCGAAGCTCCACGTCTGTTCAATTATTTAATTTTTGAGATATTAAAACCATCCATTAACAACACGGAGGTTTTAATATGGATGTAAGTCGACATCCAACCCCGTCTATCCAATCCTAATGGCCATGGCATATTAGATCTTATCCGTTCAACAAAAATACAGGAGGTATTTAAAATGGATTTATCGATCTTAAAAAAGAAAATTAGCTCTTACCGGACACCAAAAGGAAGCTTAACTAAAGTTCCCGATGAACTTGCCATGGAAATTCTTCATGAGTGGGAACAATGGAATGGGCCAGCGATTGGTTTTTACCAAGCGATCGGTATTACTAATCCTAAGAAAATGGCCGGACTTATAGGACGAGCAAAAAAATTAAAAAGAGATGGTATGGATTACCCTCAATTCAAAGAGATTCAGATTGAACCTGACTCCGGTCAGATTAGGGTTTGCGGCTTTCTAAAAAATGGCGGAGACGGAGCGAAAGCTTTCGAACGGCTTGCTTGGGCGTTCTCCAAGAAAACAATCCCGTTCTCCATCTGGAGAACGCTTTGGAGAATTTGTTGTTTCACTTATGAAATAAATATCCATTAATTCATTTTTATTGCCCCCCCCCCCTGTTTTTATGCTATTAAACCACCCAACGCACTGGTCTGTGTATCCATGGGGATTATTATGAAAAAAAATTATAATTTGTCTGTTCTTATTGTTATCTCACTAGTTGCCACCCAATCTCTTTTTGCGGGTGAATGTGAGGATAAACACCCTCCTGAGAAAATCATTAAAGAACAAATCATAGAAACACCTTATGAGGTTGTCATTGAAACACCAATTGAGATTGCTTATTGGGTCACTATTAAAAAGCCTGTTCAAGTTGTCGAGACATGCTTTAAAAAAGTTGCAAAAGACATATGGAAAAAACCTTGGAAACTTGTAACAGTTTGGGTAGACGTTCCTTATCAATGCACCAAAACGATATATGAGGATGTCAAAGAACAGCGATTCAAAACAGAACTTAAAAGAGAAGTTGTAACTCGAATCAAAACAACTGTTAAAAAGATTGAAGAATATAAAAGGCCGGCAGGTTACATTGCTTGCTTATCAGAAAAATCAGTGCATGATCTTAGAGATTTAACTATTGAGCTTGTAACAGGAGAAGATCCAGATAAAGCAAAAGCTGAAATTCAAAGAATGCTTGCTGAATGTCAGGCAAGAACTGAAGAGTTAACTAAATTAAATAACTATCTTCGTTTAGAAGATAATTACAGAAGAAATGGCGGCCACTTTGAATCATACATGCCAACTGTTGCTGCACTTGCTACCTACTATGGTGGCCCTTATGGAGCGGCGGCTAGCCTTGCTGTTTATGGAATTTATGCTGGAATAGATCACAAAATAAAAGAAATAAAAAAAGAATATGAAAATACAGTTGCAGTTTGCCAAGAAAGCTACAATAGGCAACTTAATGAGATGAAGGCAGTTGTTGAGGCCCAAGAGAGAAAAATCGCAGTTAATAGAAATAAAGTTTTGGCACAAATAGATTTGCTGCAAAAAAGGATCGATTTGGAAACTAAAAACAGTGCCATGGTGTCTAAACAAATCATTGAACAATACCTCTCACGATCGGTTTCTGATGAAGAAATGGTCATTCTTGCTAATGAACATCAAAATCTTATTCAAACTGAGCTTGATAAATTGGATTTAGTTCTTAAAGAAATCGTTATAGAAATCGCTCACCACAATGAAATTTTAAGCAACCTTGATTTATTGCTTAATTATAGCGGAGAATAATCACCTATGATTCGCACACTATTTCTCTTTCTAGCATTAACGATAGCAAGCATCACGTTTTCTCAAGAAATGACGGTCACAATTTCTATTGGTGGACAAAGTTATGGTGATTATAATTTCACTCCATTTCCTACTCATAGCAACTCTAATAATAGTGGGCATACATCTGGTGCTGGAGGGATTGAGAGAGCACGTCCTATTCCGCAAGATATGCTCCTTTATAAACCAGCTGATCATCCTAGCGTAATTGAGCACAGAAATAGATTGCAAGAGCAAAGTAGGCTACATGCAGCTCAGGTTAATGCGAGAGTTGAAGATATAAAAAAAGAGATCAATCAAATTATTTCTTCCTCTTATGTTTCATCAAGTAAACTCGTTCAAAAATATCGTGATCTCTATGTGAAAGAAGGAGTTTTATCCAAAGAAGATGCCGAATATCTCACAGATAAAAACCTTATTAGAGGCGTGGTTAAACCGTACGAGCTCTCTATTTCCGATAATTCAGAAGATGGCCTAAACAGATATAGGGATCAAGTTTACGGAAAAAATACCTCTCTTAATGAAAGACAAATTATTCGCATGAATAATTATCAGGCCCATGCCTTTAGAGAAGCTCGATGGGATATGTTAAAAAAAATGGAGAATGGTGGTGACTTTAAAATATTTCAAAGCGTAGAGCACTTTGAAGCCGCAGAAACATTATCTCGTGCCAACATTCATTACGCTAACAAATTTTTAAATAAAACCAATCCAACCAAAGAAGATATTATTATCGGCAACTCTCTTTTAGATGATGCTAAGACCATTTGTGATTTTGCACTAGGAACCGTCGATGGTGTAACAGGTACAATCGTTGATACAATAAAAGGGTTCCCTGTTCTTGCAGGTAAAACATACAATGCCATAAAAAATTATAACGATACCATTGATCAAGTTAATCGCTTGATTGAACAATTTGATAGTGAAAAGTTTTATTCCACTGTAGGAGATTTCTTTGAAAATAAGTGGAATCAATTTATCGACGGAGATGCTTATACCAAAGGAGAAATGATCGGGGCCCTTTCCACTGAAATTGCTTCACTCTTTATTCCGGGAACCGCAGTAGTTAAAGTTACGGCCAATGCCACTAAATATACAATTCCAATTGCCAAAACAATTACCAAAACTCGCATAGGGGAATTTATAACTTCTGCTCAAAAACTGGGATTAAGGGCCTGCGATGAAATTCAAGGAGCAGGAAGATTTATAAGAAATACACTTGGTAATGAGGTCGGTGCCGCTGGCAACATTGAAGCACTTTTAACTCAAACTGGGCGTCCTGGTCTTTTATCCTACACTCATGCGACTAAAGAAATAGCAGAAGCAGGAGTTAATATTTCTAAAGACGCTAATCGTTTTTTAGCAAATCAAAGTAGATATGGAGAAACAATTTTAGGTAAGGGAAAGAATTTTGCCCAAGATGACCTTGTAAGGATTGCTAGCAGCTATGAAGATCTTTCTCGAAATATAGATAATGTAACACCTATACAAATTAATGCAGAAGTCTGGAGAGGTGTTCCTGCGACAGTGAAGGATAGAGCTGGCAATATTATTGCGGTAAATACTGAGGAAACTGTTTTTAATTTTCATAAAGGAATGAAAACAAGTAATGGTAGATATTCTGCTCCAGGTGATTCAGCAATTTATACGTCAATGGGACAAAAAACAGATGCTTGGCAAACAGTTCTAGAGGAGTTGGGAGATCATGTAAATCAAGATTTAATTTTAAATTCAAGACACTACAAACTGGACAAGGTTTTGGATTTAACTGATCCAAATACACGAAAAATTTTAGGAATAGATGCATCGGATATTGTAAAAAGAGAATACGATTTTATAGACGCTTACGAGTTGACACACCAACTAGGCAATATAGCAAAACAAAAGGGATTTCAGGGAATAAAAGCTCCTTCAGCACCTCAGAAAAACGGTATAAACTTAATTGTTTTTGGAGAATAATAATGGATAAAGAGTTATTTGATATTTTAACTATAAATACAAGGAATGATTTCAGGTTGTTTTGCAATTATGTACGTATTAAAGAAGTTGATTTAGATCAATTGATTCTGATGATATTTAATGAAGATGCTATCTCCAGCAAGCATCTTGTATTAAATAAATTGGCTTGGTTTTATTTTGTTGAAGTTCAAGGAACATTTTTTGGAGAAGATTCGCATTTTAAAGTATCTAGTTTTGCAGAATCATTTCAGAAATATTTATATAGTTGGAGCAGGCTTGGAAATAAAAGAATCCCATTTGAAAAATGGTCTGATTTGGCAGAAGAAGGAACTGAGTTGTTAAAAACTCTTATCAATGAAAATAAATTAGAAAAATTCAAAGAAGATTCTCGCTATAAAGATTTTATGAAACGATTTATTAAGAGACATGAAGATTTAAGATTAAGTGGAGAATATCCTGATCTAAATGAATTGATGGATGATTAAAAATTATTACATATTAAAAATGGAGAAAAAAATAAAAAAAATAGTAGCACTTTTTTTGATTGTAATAACAAATGTTGCTTTTTCTAAAACAGGATTACAAAATCTAGGCACGGGTGTTGGTTTTACACTAAATTCTACTACTGTTGATAAGAAAGGGGAGAATTATAAAATTCCTCCAATGACGGAATTTTCCATTCTGAGTTTAGATGAAAAAAATGAAATACGAAGTGGTGTAAAATTAAAATATGCAAATAGCAGAAAGGTAGATGCTAGCGGTTTTTTAGGTTTTCTGCCTTGGAATTATTCGCTTCCTGAACATTGGAAAACGTCAGTTGCTGCACTAGGTGGAGTCACCTCCATAGATTATACAAAAGATAGAAATACATTTTTCCAAGCTGGAGCAAGAGGAGAGATCACCTATCGAAATAAAGGATATGGAATATCATTGGGTGGCGAATATCTAACATCTTTTACTAAAAAAGGGCCAAATGGGCCCAATGTCCTACTTTCATTTCTTATGTTCCCAAAAGCTTTTGAGTGATCTCAAGTTTCGAACCGTGCAGGATAAGATAAGTCATTATTTTTAATATCTTTTTTTACTTTCTTCAAAAATGGAAATTAGTGATGGCCGTAACAAGGACACAAACTTTCGAACAAAAATAGTCTAGATTTTAAAAGGAAATTTAGTGTCAATTTTATTTGAATATTCCCCATTTTTTTTAATCGAAAATTCCCCACTTTTTTCAAAATTTTTTTGTTAAGTTGTAGTAGCTTTTTTAGCTTGCGTTGATATCTGACCTTTACGATCTTTTATTCTGTAGCTGTCACCCTTAATATTTATGGTCGTTGAATGGTGAAGTAATCGATCCAAAATCGCCGCGCTGGCGTCTCCAAATATTTCATCCCATTGATTAAAGCTTTTGTTAGACGTAAGTATTATTGAGCCCTTTTCATAGCGTTTAGAGATCAATTGAAAGAAGAGATTGGCCCCTTGTTTGTCGATTGGTAGATATCCAACTTCATCAATTACAAGTAATTTGTATTTACATAAATTTTTTAGTCGATCATTTAATTTATTTTCAAACTGTGCTTGATTTAAACTTGTTATTAAATCATGACAATTTAGATAGTATGTTGAAAATTTATTTCTAATCGCTTCAAGTCCAAGTGAAATAGACAAGTGTGTTTTTCCAACACCAGGAGGGCCTAGCATTATCACATTTTCCATTTGATGAATAAATCTCATTGTTCGAAGTTCATTCATTGTAGAATTATCAATGGATGGTTGAAATTTAAAATCAAACTGTTCAAATGTTTTGTGAAATGGAAATCCTGCAAGCTTGGTTCTCATTACTAACGAAGTATCATTTTTATAATTAATTTCTTCTTTTAGTAAAAAATCTAAACTGTCTACTAATGGAATTTTTTCTTTTGTTGCTCTTTCTAAATGGCCGTCAAGTAAAACTGATGTGCGATTTAATTTTAGCTCTTGTAAATGCTCTAGAACTCTTTCGTAACTGGTACTCATAAAACTATCTCCTCATAAATATTTAAATCACGCTTTTCTACCTCCTGAAAAAGTTTGATCACTTGTCCTGAATTAAAACCAGTCCGTCGATATTCAGGTTTGGGTTCATGTTTATAACTATTTCTAATTTCTCGTTCACGTTTTTTCTCTTTCCAAGCAAGTCTTGATTGTTTTTGTGTTATTGTTTTCATTTCAAGATAGTGAGAGGCACTGGTTATATATCCACCTTTATATTTTGTTTCAATTTCATGAACACCAATTCGTTCTTCTCGATAATAAACATAAAGATGGTTGTCCATCTCACGAATAACAACTTCTTTACCAGCGTACTTAGGCGGACAAGAATAAAAATTTGCTTTAAAACTAAAGTGATAATCCATCTGAACTTTTCGATAATAGATTTTACTCAAGTCATACGGTTTACCAATCAGTTCAATTAAATTTTCTCTTTCAAAGGACAAGATATTCTTCTCGAGCTTCCAGGTCTTAAAATCATTCATCATAAGATGCCTGGGAAAGAATTAGGGAGCCATCACCATAGTCAGCAAGAATTTTTTCTTCCTTTGTCTGGGGAAATGACCATTGGTTATCAGGGTCTTAATTTTAGCGCAGGTCCCGGAAAGATGCTTTATGTCCCACCCAAAATCGAGCACACCTTTTCTTCTTCGACCATGGGTTCTGGAGAGAGAGTTATATGGCTAATTGATAAGAGTTTATGGGAAAAGCATGTTGAAGAAGATTTTCCCATCACCGTATTTCCCCTTAACAGTCTTGCCAAGGAACTCCTTTTTTATCTTCTTCTAAAAAAAGAAGTTGAAGGACATAAATACTTCATTTCTGCCCTCATTGAATCTTTAGGGGATTCTTTAAAATCTTCCACGATCAAGAGTGCCCATACTGAACTAGTCCACTTGATGGGAAAAATTCAAGATGAGCGCATATTAAAATCGATGAATTTTATGAATTCCAGATTAGGTGTTGATTCCCTGTCTTTAGTAGCGCAAACCAGCGGGATGAGTCTTCGAAATTTTAACCGCCTATTTTTAAAAGCTACAGGCCTGACACCCAAAGAGTATCTACAGATGAAAAGAATTGAGAAGGCAAGGTCCTTACTTTTGAATTCTTCCCACACTATAACGGACATTTCGCTCGAAGTTGGATTTAATTCCGTATCAAAATTCATTGAAGCTTTTAAGAAAATTGAAGGAAAGCTACCTAGTGACTTCCGTCATGATAATTTTCAAGGCATTAAAAATTCTGTTACCTAAATCTTGATATTAAATCTAATGACTAGCTCACTTAAAGCGGACAGAATTCTTTCGTCTTTCCAAACAATTGAAACTACAGGTCAAATAATTAAATTGCAGAATTCTGCAATTTAAGATATAATCAATCTTGTATGAGCCGAAGAACTTATAAAATTGCCCCAATTACTGTTAATGAAGAAATTTATACTGAAGTCGTAATCGACTCTCATTATGAATTGAAGCACTCTGACCACATTAACGATGAATTGATACTTTCTTTGGTTTTGCTTTTAGATGGTGCAGAAGAGTTACCTGAAGATACCAAGGAGCCATTTAATTATTATGTGAAAATTATAGAGTACAAAAATAAAACCTATAGATTGGTTTGGCTTCTCGAAGACGGAAAACTTTATATTGGTATCGTCAATGCATTTAGAGACAGCAAAGGAGAACTACAATGACATTTCCTAGCGAAAAAGAACTAGAAAGAATTAGAGAAAAATTAGATAAGGCCGACCCGAGTTACCTTTTGCCTGAAAATGCTACAAAAGCAGAAAAGTTAAAATATGAGCTTTGCAAAAAATTTGTGGCCTATATTCGAAAAAATAAAGTGTCTCAGATTGAGCTTTCTAAGCAATTAAATATTGACCCAGCACGATTAAATGAAATCGTAAAATACAAGATACATCTATTTACGGTGGATAAATTAATTGAATTTGCTCAGCGCCTTGATCCAAACCTAGAGATCAAAGTCGCATAATTTTTTCTTTTTAATCTTCTGAAAGTAATTTTGGATGGCGTCTTCAGTCCGTTCATAATGAGATGCTAATTGTTTTCGAGACCATCCATAAAAAGTAAATCGTCGAAGCTCCCCGTTAAATTAGGCAATTTTTTCTGATTTTTAATTTAAATATTCATTAGGAGTAAATGGAGAACGTTTTTCGTGGATTGCATGAACTATGTCTCTAAAATAATCCCGTGGATTAATTTTATTAAGTTTGCAGGACTCTACAATTGAAAACATCACCGCATTAGTTTCTGCACCTTTTTTTGAATGAGTCCCATACTGTGTTTGGCCACGTAAAAGTGAGAAGCCTGGCCATCTAAAATTTAGATTTTTATCAAAAAGCATATGATTCTAAAGATTTTCAAGCTTTACAGTTTTTCTGGTCCGAAGTGGGTGTGCGCGCAGATAAAATCAAAGTAGAGAATGGAGTTCTTAAGCTTGAAGTCGCAGCAGTTGATAAATCAGTTAAAGTCACTCTTCCAACTCCTAAAGAGTTAGCCGATATGAATATGAGTTACTCTGAATCAATGGGCCACTTAATCAAACTACAAGACAAAACTTTAAGTGCACTTGTAAAGGTTTCGCCAACAGAATTTACGGATGTTAAAACGCGAGAAAAATATGCCAAGTTAGTTTTATTAAAGTTCAATTAAAAAACTCATAGCTCCCATCTTCGGTTGGGGGCTAGACTAAATCGCCTTCTTCATGACTTCATTCAACTCTTTCTGGCGAATAATTTTAAAATAGTCGCTAAAAGAATTGAACTTACAAAATATTTAAAACCATAGAATCGGGGGAATTAAAATGAAAAACTTATTATTAATCACGCTTCTAGTACTTACTTTTTCTTGTGGCAAAAAAGATTCCAACACTCCTGCGGCACCTTCTGCATCAGCAGATAAATTAGAAGAAAGCTTTATAACTGAGACAACAAATACCAGCAAGAGCTATTCGCAGGTCGCCAGAAGAGAATTTGAAAGATTAATCAATAAAATGGATTTTTCAAATATCAATTTAGATTTTGAATTTTCTGACTATGAAGAATATGAAGATAAATTTTACTCAGAAAGATTCAACCTAGATTGCCTAATACAAAAACAAGAAACGAAACACTTATTTCACAATAAAATTATTGAAAAAACATACTATCTTATGCATGACATTGCTAAAGTTGC
>CAYWBR010000064.1:0-15992 GCA_964456675.1 uncultured Bacteriovorax sp.
TCATATGGCAATCATGTAAAAATAAAAACACACTAATGAATTTAACAAAAATAGCCGACATGTTTGATATGAATAGAATTCTCATTGTCACAAGTAGGGTAACTTTTGTCCCTAAAAACTATGCCAATCTCTTTCTTGAATTTATAGAACAGAGAAAAGGCAACCAGTACTTTAAAGATAACTTTAAGGTAAAAGTTGTATTTTTAGACAACCGATCACCTTCACTTACGTTTAAAGCCTTAATGTTAATGACTATTGGCGCATATCGCATTGGATTCCACTTAATGCGAAATTTGTTACAGAGCTACGGCACAGACCCACGTTTAAAAATTTTAAATAATGCTGGTATTGAATATTATTTTTTCAGATCTCCAAATACTCTCGAATTTAGAAATTTTTTACGTCAAGAAAAAATCGATTTGTTAATTAATGCGAGAACAAGATTTATCTATAAGAAAAAAACGCTCAATTCACCGAAGTTAGGATCATTTAATATCCACCATGGTATTCTTCCTGAAAATAGAGGGACAATGTGTGACTTGTGGGCAATGTACAAAGATCAAGAACTTGGTTTTTCGATCCATCAAATGAATGAAAAAATTGATGATGGAAGAATCATTGACGTATTTAAGCACACCGATCCCACAATTAAACAACACAAGAACTATGCCGCGTATCTTGAAAATTCATCAAAGATAGAGGGGCAAAAATTATTTGAATTCATAAGAGACAAATATGAAGAAATTGAAAAACATGGACTACAAAATATATCAAAATCCAATAATAAAGTGAGCAGCACGCCACATTCGAAAAACCCAACGTTTATAGAAATTTGGAAAATGAAATTAAAAGGGCTAAAATTATGACCAAGGGAAAAATAAATACGCATCACGGATCTCCAGGAAGCCCCAGAGACTTCTTTCATTTAAAACTTGTTATGCCTGATTATGAGTTCTATTCTAGGGATCGAGTCTATGATAAATTAAACAAACTAGAAGATGACGGTATTGTCGAATTAGGATACTCTTTTGGTTCTTATTATGCACTATTGTCTGCAGCTGAAAACCTAAATAAAACAAAACATATTTTTCTCATATCGCCATATTTAATTCCTGAAAAAGCAACAAGCTTTGCAGTAAAAGCGATACTAAACATAGGGCCTTTAAGAAATCTTATTTTAAATAAAAAAGCACCTTCGGCAATTGAAGAATTACTTGAAAAATCTTCGTATCCATCGGCAATTCCTGAAATATATAAAAAGGATGCTGTAGAGTATCTGGACCCAAAAAGACTCGGCCATGCCATATGCGAAAAAAATATCGATTCACATACTATCCACCAACTATTTCGTGAATTGGAAAAACGAAAAATACCTATAACAATAATATATGGAAAAAAAGACAAAACATCTCGCGAGGAAACACAGGTAGATGTATTTTTAAAATATAAAAATATCAATATCGAATTTATTGAAACCGGAGGCCATGCACTACTCTGGACCCACACAAATGAAATAAAAAAAATAATTGAAGACAAATTAGAAAAAAAGCATAAATTCGGCTACTATAAAGGAAGCAATAAAAATAATAATGTTGCTTCATTTTTAAAAGACCACAATAGCAAAAATCCCAACAAAAATATACTAACGTGGGTAGATCGCGAGGAACTGGAAAAATGGATCAACCAAAATCCGCCAACTGAAACCATAAAACAAATAAACTCCCCTCTCCCTCATCGATCCATAAAAGTAAAAGAACTAGACTACTTGGTAGGTATACTTACAAAAGAATTTCAAAATATAGGTATAAAATTTAACGATAGGGTTATTTTATTTCTACCAATGTCTCTGCCCATGTATGCTTCAATGTTCGCGCTACAAAAGATGGGTGCCATTCCCACTTTTTTAGATTCATGGGCAAGACGGGATCAAATGGGTGTATCTGCAAAGGTGGCCACACCAAATGCTATGATCAGCGCCCATCGTGCCTTTGACTATCTTAAAGACGTTGAAGGTATAAAGGACATCCCTATAAAAATAGTTGCAGGTGATGCACCAGTAGATTTAAAATACACTGCAAAACTAGAAGAATTAATGAAGGCTTCAACCTATGGAGAAGAAGTCGAAGTAGAAAGTGAACATACTGCCTTGATCACATTTACTACCGGTTCTTCTGGTACACCAAAAGGAGCAGATAGGTCTCACCGTTTTTTGGCAGCACAACACTACGCACTCAATCGCCATATTCCCTATTCTGATAACGATAAAGATTTACCAGTGTTTCCCATTTTTTCTTTAAATAATTTAGCGGCAGGAGTTGAAACAATTATTCCTGCAATTGACGTAGGGGCACCTAAAGAAAGTGATGCACTCATATTATATCAGCAAATCATTTCTCAAAGTGTAACTTGCACAACTGTGTCGCCTTCCCTTTTTAATGGGCTCTCGAAATTTTGCTTAGAGCACAAGATAACACTTAATTTAAAGCGCATTGTTACTGGTGGAGCTCCAATATCAAGAGACGATGTTGAAAAAATGAAAAAGGTTGCACCTGAGGCAGAAATATTAATTCTTTATGGCTCTACTGAAGTAGAACCAATGGCACATATTGAAGCAAAAGAGATGCTAAATGCAAAAGCACCAATCGATCCCGAAATAGTGGACCCTGGAGTAAATGTTGGCCATTTAGATGATGGATTAAGATATAAGTTTGTCAAAATAACAAAAGATCCTTTATTTGTTAAATCTACTGATGATTGGCAAAAAATTGAAGTAAAAAAAGATAGCGTTGGAGAACTTATTGTTAGCGGTGAACATGTTTGTGAAAAATACTACAACAACCAAGAAGCATTTATTCACTCAAAAATAGAAGATTGCGATAGAAAAATTTGGCATAGAACCGGGGATCTGGGGTTTGTTGATGAGTTTAATAATCTATGGATCGTCGGACGAGTTCACAATGCAATAAAAAGAAAAGAAGACTATTTTTTTCCAGTTCGTGCTGAGATCATTTTAAAAAGATTTACAGAAATAGAAAAAGCAGCATTTTTGGGGTTCCCTGATTCAGAATTAGGACAAAAAACCATTGCCGTCTATTCATTAAGAGCAAATATTAATGACAATCAAAAATCTAATATAAAAAACGAGATCAAAAGAATTTTAGAAAAAAATAATTTTATTGTCGATTGCATAGTTGAAGTCGAAGACATACCAATGGACCCAAGACACCATAGTAAAGTTGAGTATGCAGTACTCAGACAATATTTAACATCTAGAGGTTTAGTATAAAAATGAGAAAGTTTAACTCATTAAAAAATTGGTGGCAATTCACAAAAGAAAGATTTGATCCAATTTCTCATTTTGGAATGTTGTTTGTCTTTAGCGTATTCCATATCCTCATCGGTAGCACAAGAAACCTAGTCCCTGGCCCAGAGGTGTCTAATTATACTCTTTGGTCAACAGTGACAATCTCGTCCCTTTTTATTAAACATTCATTATTATATTTTATTGTAGTTTTATTTTATTTCAAATTAAGGCTGTATGATGAAATAAAAGACTATGAACTAGATTGTATTATCAATCCCAAAAGACCACTACCAAGAGGATTACTGCTTCACCGAGATTTATATCTAGGAATTGCAGTTTGCTTAGTCTTAGAACAAATCCTTATGATCCCATACGGCTTTGATGGGATAGTTTTATTATTAATCGCACAGATTTATAGCTTAGTAATGTACAAAGAATTTTTTATCCGAGACATTATTAGACCTCACCTAACTACATATGCAGTTTTACATACAGTAGTTACAGCTTTTCTCACATTTTCGTTAATGGGTGCGATAAAAAATCAATACTGGTGGGAAGCGTTCAATGATCGAGAGAATATATTATTAGCATTAAACAACTGGCTTCTTTTTAATATTTTTGAATTTGGAAGAAAAACATTTGCACCAGAAGAAGAAAGAGCTTCGGTGGATACCTACTCATCACTTTTTACTCCTTACGGTGCTTTTTTGTTGCAATTAATTCAGACAATTCTTAGTTCGGTATGTATTTACTTGATCTTTAAAAATAGAGTTTTTTTAGACCCAGTAACAGATGATCATTTAATTATAGGTATTCTCTTACTAATGATTTCTTTCCTACTTGTATCATTATTATATCTATCAACTCTTATTATAAAATTTGCAAAAATTTACCGAAATTTTTCAGAGGGCTATATTATATTGGCATTCATTTTTATGTTGTCACTTATTTTATTTTAATCAATTGCACTTATACATTAGGTCTATATGAAAAAAATTTTAATAGTTAACAAAAACTCAACTAAACATTTCGCAAAAAAAGAAGCCGGAGGCAAAGGACATAATTTATATCTACTCACTAATTCTGGTTTCAATGTTCCTGATTGGATTGTTTTACCTCCGAGTGTATTCGAGGATTTTAAAAAGACGACAGGAATATCAGAATATATCGATAATATTTTAAAAAACGAGCATCTTTCTTTAAAAGACGTGAGCGAAAAAATTACGATAAAAATCAGTGACACTGCATTTCCAGTTGAAATGGAAAATGAAATTAAAAACATCTACTCTCCATTCATAGGAAAAACTATTGCAGTTCGCTCTAGTGCTCACGATGAAGATTCAGCAATTCATTCATTTGCTGGACAATTAAGCTCTTATCTGTACATTGATTCATTTGATAGATGCCTTCAACATATACGCGACGTATGGGCATCTGCTTATTCAGAGCGAGGCTTGCATTACCGAACTGCCAACAAACTAGAAACTCAAAACATAAAAGTATCGGTTATTTTACAAACAATGATTGATCCCGAAAAAAGTGGTGTGTTATTTACCTGTAATCCTATTGATGGATCAAATAGCACCATCGTCGTAAACTCTGTCTATGGAGTAGGAGAAGGATTAGTTTCCGGTATTCTTGATGCCGATACTTATATGCTAAAAAAAGAAACACCATTAAAAATTATTGAAAAAAATATTGTTGAAAAAAAGAAAAAACTAAATCGCGATAGTACAAAACAAACCACTCAAGAAGTAGACGTAGAAGAAGAACTTATCAACATTAGTTCATTAAACGACAACGAACTGCAAGACTTAACAGCTCTAGCTATTCAAATTGAAGACTTCTACAAGAGAGCTCAAGATGTTGAATGGGCCATATATAACAAAAAAATCTATCTTCTCCAATCTCGACCTGTAACGACTAATGTTAATAACCTTAAAGGAACTCTTTTTGTCTGGGATAATTCAAATATAGTTGAAAGTTATGGTGGCTTAACAATGCCATTAACATTTGGCTTTGCTCACTATGTTTATCACCAAGTATATGTACAGTTCTGTGAAATTCTTATGGTGCCACAAAAAAACATAAAAGAGATGGATTATTTTTTAAAAAACATGTTAGGTCTCTTTTATGGTCGCGTTTATTATAATCTTTTGAATTGGTATAAACTAACCTCAATTTTACCTGGATATAAATACAATCGCGCCTTCATGGAAACCATGATGGGTACTAACGAGTCACTCCAAGATGAAATTGCTGAAAGGACAAAACCTCCCGAGTTCCATGGAGGAATATTTTCTCGTTTTAGAAAATTTATAACAGGACTAAAGTTTTTTTACTTTCATTTAAATATTCAAAACATCGTCGATAATTTCTTAATCACTTTTCATAAAATATATAACGACTTCAGAAAATCTGATTACTCACAGATGAGTAGTGATCAAATATACCTAGAATATATGCGTCTAGAAAAAGAAATGCTTTGGAAATGGCATGCTCCTATAATTAACGATTTTTTGTGTATGGTTCATTATGGAATTTTCAAAAAATTAACTGGAAAATGGCTACAACATTTAGGGGATTCATTTCATAATGACCTTTTGGCCGGTAATGGCAACCTTGAATCCGCAATGCCAACAAAAAGACTAATCGAGCTTGCCGATATTGTAGAAAAAGATTTACAACTTAAAAATTTAATCATGCAAACCGATAATCACGATCTTCTCGAAGCACTTAATCAAAGCATTCATAAAGATTTTTACTTATTAGTACAAGACTACTTAGATAAATATGGCTTTAGATGTATGAGTGAAATGAAACTTGAACAAAAAGATATGCATCAAGATCCATCATTATTTTTTGTATTTCTAAAAAATATTGTAAAATCTGGTCAAACCAACCTACATGAATACGAAAAGCGTGAAAAAGAAATTCGCACAAAAGCAGAAGATCTACTTGAAAAAAACATATCTGGAATTCAAAAAATCATTTACAAATGGTCACTGTATCATGCACGAAAAGCAGTTATGAATCGCGAAAATACTCGTTTCTGTCGTACCAGAATTTACGGAGTAGTTCGCTCAATGTTCTATGCCATGGGGGAAGATTTTGTTAAAAGAAATATCATTGATCAAAAAGAAGATATTTTCTACTTATCACTCGATGAACTAAAAGGAACATTTGAAGGAACAAACTCAATAATGAATCTTCGCGATGTAATCAAAATTAGAAAATGTGAATACGAATTTTATAAAAACAACGAGCCAGCTCCGAGGTTTTTTACTCGCGGACCTGTTTACTACAATAACCAACATATGCCGGTTGAAGAAGAAATTAAACAAGATGACTCTCCTCTTCTTGAAAACCAAATGCGGGGCATTCCATGCTCTCCTGGAACAATAGAGGGAATAGTAAAAGTTATTATTGATCCAAGTGACAATATGGAGCTTAATGGTGAAATTTTAGTCACCCATAGAACCGATCCCGGCTGGATTCCTCTCTACCCCAGCGCTAGTGCACTTTTAGTGGAACGTGGAGGTTTATTATCTCACTCAGCGATCGTCGCAAGAGAAATGGGACTTCCGACTATTGTTTCAATAAAAGGACTTACTAAGAGATTAAAAACAGGTATGAGAATACGCATAAATGGGGAAACTGGGCTAATCGAAATATTAGAGGAATAGATAACATATCGTCTATTTAATGGACATTTAATTTTTGCTCTGAATTTTTTTCAAAAATTACATGCCTTTGGATTCTATCGGATAATCTTTATTGAGAAGAATCCTATGTATAACAAAGGCATCGAGGTATTTATGAAAAAAGTTCTCTTCATGTTATCATTTTTTTTCACTTTATCTATATTAGCAAGCTCCAATGATAATGAATGCTTTATTGTGGCAACTACTGCGGCCAAAGATTTATCTACTCAATATCTTTCTCCAATTCTTGAAGTTGACTGTAGTTCAAATGAAATTTCAAATGTGGCCTTTGCGATAGAAACAATGGAAGAAATAATTAATGTAAAAGAGCTTAAGTCTATAAATACGGCCAGAATGAAAAATCTCAAATGGATGAAATCTGATAGCATTTACGTTGTAATGGCATTTGAGGTTCAAGCAAAAAGTATTGCAACCGAAAATAAAATGACGTTAACTAGACTAAAATAATTACAAGAATAATTTATAAAAATGCCCCGCAAAAAACGGGGCCATCAATTTCTTTTTCTAAAAAAACCTAAATTCTTTCTAAAGTGTGCCTGGCACCTTTACAAGAAGCGGATCAGGAAGACTTCCTACTAATTTTTTAACTAATGCTTGATCAACTTTTGATTTTACAAAAGAGGTCGGTAGCTCTGGGAGGGATTGGTCTAAAATATCATTACGGGCCATTTTAATAGCTTCAGGAAGCCTCATTGTTTTTGCTAATTCAGAAGCTCTTACTGCTCGCTCTAAATTAACAATACCGCCTGATCTAACTTTTAATTTAAGCCAAGGTTTAAAATCCACCGTTCCCATTAAAATTTCTTTTATAGCTTCAGGATTTAAATTTGTGTTAGCATCTTTTACCAAGCTAGCAACTCTTGCAACGTAAGGCGCAGCTTGTGATGTTCCCGATACGGCCATCATATTATCCATTGGAATTTGTGAAACGATACCAACTCCAGGAGCCGCGATGTCTACCATTTTTAAACCATAATTAGAAAACTCCGCAAGGTCTCTATTAAATAGAGTTGCTGCTACTACTATCTTATTGCTAGCAAGCACGTTTGCAGGACTGGTTGGATAAATATCATTATCTAATCCTTCGTTTCCAGCGGCAAATACAAATAAAGTTTTGGGCGATGAGTTTGTAAAGACCTTTGATTCAGTTAAGGCCACATCAAAATAATAGTCCACATAGGATTTCAATTCTTCTTTTGTTGCTTCTTTTTTGAAAATTGTTTTATAAAGAGCACCGATAATTTGAGTCATGGAACTATTAGGCGTACCAAAAGACCCATTGGCGATATCAGCATTAACCATTTGAACATATGCGCCTATCTCTTTAAACGATTGCGCTTGAGCAGTGGCCAATGCTTTTAGTGCCTTTTTCACCAAAAACTCTTTGGCACCTTTTTGTTTTTCATTAAGATAGAATGACTTTCCGTTAATAATCAATTCGCTTGATTTTTGACCTGGCAATTTTACTTCCGTAGGAATCAATTTCATCCCTACAAACCGAGCATCATGGGTTTCTTTAGCAGCAATCCCTGTAACGTGAGTTCCGTGCATCCAATTACCAAAAATCTGCAGGCGTTTCATAAAAGCTTCATCTTGCATTTTTGACTGCACCCAAGTGCGATCATTTTCGGTTAATGTACCAAGCATTGAACGCAACTGAATTTCAAATAGCTTTTTAACATCAGCATCATATGAATAACTGTAGCTATAATCAATCAGTGAGCTATTTTGTTCAGCAAAATTCCAGCCATTAACATCATCTTGATAACCATTACGGTCTTCGTCTCGATCATTGTTAGGAATTTCTAGAGGATTTACCCAAGCCTTCTCTTTCAAATCTTTGTGTAAAAAATCATTACCCGAATCAATAATGGCCACGGTTGATGCATTAGAAAATTTTGATAAAAGTAGCGCCATTGAAAATGAAAGCGCCATTAAACGAATAGACATGATTTCCTCCTCATCCTTGAGTCGTAAAGTGCGTTGTATATTTTATTATGGAGGGCAATCTAAAATTAACGAACTAATATCTTCTTACATGAAAACTAAAAAGCTCGGCTTTTTTAGGGCCGAGCTTTCATTTGTTTATAATTTAGATCAGTTGGATTATTTTAAAATTTTTGAGAAAAATTTTAATTTTGGTTGGAAATTTTTAGCTTTTAATCCTTTTACTTTAATCACTTTTCCAAATGATTTTAACACCGGAACGTCTGAAACATTTGCACGAGCAAGTGCCGTTGCAACTTCAACGCTATTAAATGTGGAGTATTCAGCAGCTTTAAGTGCGCGGTTAAGATTTACAACGCCTTCAGATAATACCTTTTCTTTTAACCAAGTTTTTTTATCAACAGTTTCCATTATAATTTGTTTGATCTCAACTGCGGAAAGTTTTGGGTTTATATCCTTAATCCTCGCAGCAACATTCGTAACAAAAGGAGCAGCTTGTGAAGTTCCGCTCATTGGCATCATGTCTTGATTAACTGAGGTTGAAATAATCCCTACGCCCGGAGCTGCAACATCAACTTTTGTTTTTCCAAAATTTGAAAACTCAGCTAGTTCTTTATAACCATTTGTTGCCGCCACAGATATCTTATTTGGGATATTCAGGTTAGTTGGGAAAGCTCCATACTTGTCGTTATCCATTGCATCGTTACCAGCGGCAATTACTAATAATGTGTGAGCGTTTGCTTTATTAACTAGCATAGAATTTTTTTCCATCTCACCAAAAAACTCAAGTGTTAAGTTAATCAAATCATTGCGAGCTATGTCAGTACCAAAAATTTCAACGTATGAACCTCTAATGGCTTCGGCAATTTGCGAAAAACCCATTCCATAAGATTGATTTGCCACGTCTACTTTATGAAATCCAATGGCCGTAACTTCATGGGCAGAAGATTCAACTTGTAGTCTTGCTTCATTTAAAATGTCTGCTCTAAATTTTTCAAAAGTCATTTCTTCGCTAGGCGATTCTTCTTTATCAATATCTTCATTTGCAACGCTAGCTGCACCACTTTCTTCTTCCGATGGTTCAGCAGATAGCACCTTTATAGGCATGAGCTTAATTGAATCTGATCCTTGAGTAGAAATACCAGCAACATGAGTTCCGTGGTTATAGCCGCCCATAAAATCAACTAACCCCATAAGTTCTTGATCATTATATTTTTCACGCAACCAAGTAATTTCGGCCATTGTAATAGTTCCCTGATCATATTTTCCCATAAGATCAAAAAACAATTTTACGTCACCAGAATATAGCGAAGCATACTTATTATTGAAAAATTTTGCTGTGTTAGACGTATAATCCCAACCATATTTATTTCCAGGTAGACCATCACCATCAAAATCAACATTGCCAATTTGCTCATTTATATTTACCCAGGCCTTACTTTGCAAACGTACATGGTTTGTATCTGTACCAGTATCCATAACTGCAACTAACGAAGCATTGATTGAAAAAGTAGATAATAACGAGATTGCCAAGATTGTATTTTTCACTAAATATCCTTTAAAAATAACTGGCCATATTTTGCCGAAAAGATTTGTACCAAATGAGTCATCAATTGCTTAGGTTATTATTCTTACAATTTGTAACATTTCTTACACCTGCTTTTCAAAGTAAGGAACTTAGGTAACAAATGGATAAAAATGGCGAGCAAAACGAATTTTTAACTTGGAATATATGAATAAAGTATTAATTTCTAAAGAAATCCCACCTATTGGAATTGAAATGTTGAAAGCATCAATGTTTTCACCGACTATTCTAGAAAGCAATGTAAGTCTTTCAAGGTTAAACAAAAACCAACTAGATGGCGTTGTTGGAATCATCACCATGCTCTCAGATACGATTGATGAACATTTCCTAGCACAGGCAAAGGATCTTAAAGTAGTATCAAATTATGCTGTCGGGGTTAATAATTTAGACCTTCATGCATTGAAAAAAAGAAATATTTTAGTTGGAAATACACCTGACGTTTTAACCGAGGCCACTGCAGAATTGACAGTTGCACTATTATTAACGTCTACTCGTAATCTGCATGCTGCAAGCTCTTCGCTTTATACTGGTTCTTGGCAAGGCTTTCATCCTATGGAGTTTTTAGGACCTACTCTTTTTAATAAACAGGTTAGTATTTTTGGTTTTGGAAGAATTGGAAAAAAAGTAGGTGAAATACTTCACTATGGTTTTGGCAATAAAATATCTGTCATTGACCGCAATTCAGTTATCAAAAACGAATCCTACCCTTTTTCTACTCTAAACGAAGAAGACTTTTTAAAAAATGCCGACATACTTATTTTAAATGCACCTTTAACAAATGAAACAAAATATTGGTTAAATTCCTCTCGTTTAAAACTGTTAAAAAACAATATCACCATCGTTAACACCGGACGTGGGGATTTAATTATTGAAGAGGATTTAATTAATTTTTTGAATCAAAATCCTAACTCTCGGTATGCAACAGATGTCTTAAGTACTGAGCCCATAGCAATTGATCACGAGTTTATAAAAATGCCAAATGTGACTCTTTTACCCCATATAGGTTCTGCTACTTTCGAAGCCCGAAATGAGATGTCTCAAATATGTGCTAAAAATATTATTATGGCGCTAAATGAAGGAAAAGTCTTTAAAGGGCCAGAAATTCTATGAGCTTCTATGAAAAAGCCCCCATCCGTGGAGGCAAAAGTCTAAGATATACAAAGACCTCTTTAGTCCATCCTTGGTAGAGTATTTATGTTGTGTGAGGGCCTATTGGCCAAGATACTGTTTGAAATATTTGATAGGACGGACGATACAACGCTTGCACGAACTGCATCTTCTCCACGGCATACACCTGATGCACACTTTTTCACGCGGTAGCAATTTGCATTTCTATCTAACTCATAATCTCTCTCTCCCCTCACAAGGATACCTTCAACGATCCCCGTTGACTCATCAACCACAGGAGAGCCAGAATTGCCGCCAAAAGTATCGGCATTCATTTGAAAAAAGAATGAATTTGAATTTTCACGCACTATAGAATTCTTTGTGTACTTCAAAGGTAATCCAGACGGATAACCCATAACGGTAAGTTTAGCACCATGACTAATAAAACCATCAGTACGTAATTTAAAATAATGGTTTGACTCTAACTCTGTGTCTAGTTTAAGTACGGCATAATCCACTCCTGTTGCTGGATTTTTTTCACGAGCAATAATTTCGGTGCAGTAAGCAGTGTTTTCCTTGAAAACCGAAAAAGCACCTTCCATATTCTCTGTGCTTGTAACCGCATAATTTTGAATAAATTTTTTCTTCTTACAGTCCTGTACAGAGTTCATGCAATGACCTGCAGTGACTGCAATATTTGGAGCTATTAAAAATGCTGTGCAATCCGCAACTGCAATTTGTTTACTGAAAGCCTCACTTGAACAAAGCTGTCTTTCTTCTCCGATTGATTTACCATCAATATGAAAAACACCGTTTTTTAATTCCTTTATATTTTCGTTGTAAACAATCGCAAGAACACTTCGTTTACCATCAAAAAGATCATTATCTAAAACATCTTTATAATCTAGTCGATTGTCTTCATCATAAATGACTGTTGGTTTTACCGAACTCTTAAATGCGCTTATTTCAATTGGGGCCATAGCGGACAATAGTAAAAATAATAAAAAATAAATCTTTTGCATTCTTGTGTCCTATTTGTGGCCAATGAAACAATAAATAGTAAAACCTAATTACTTGATAGTATTTATCAATTAAATAATGATCTCGCCCTTTCGACAACTTACAAAGACTTACATTGCAGAAAGATAGAAAACTTTAATTTTTTACGATTTTTCCGTTGTAATAGAGATCATTCACGGAGCCAGGGAAAGTAACACCCAAAAAAGGCGAAGAGGCTGCTTTAGTTTTTAAATGTTCTTTTGTTATGGTTATTGGTTTTGTTAAATCCAAAAGTGTAAACGAAGCACTAAAGCCAGCTTTAAGTTTTCCAAAACCCTCTCCACTAACTTTTTTATACTGGGAATTTTTAAGCCAAGATTGGTGAAATGTATTATAAAATTCACCGGGATTTTCACTACAAATCTTTGCAATAAGTTTAGGATCAACCTCTTTATCCACTAACAGCCAGGTAACAAATGCCCCAAAAGTATCAAGACCAGTTAGACCAGACATTCCTTTTCTTTTTTCGGTTTGTGAATGAGGAGCGTGGTCGGTGGCCAAATAATCAATATCACCATTAATAAGTGCCGCAAATAATAACTCGCGATTATATCTATCTCTAATTGGCGGATTCATTTGATACTGAGTAAGAGCATCCTCACTTAGTTTTTTTTCTAACTCTTCCTGACAAAAATAAAGATGCTGAGGTGTTACTTCACAAGTTATTTTTACCCCTTCTTTTTTTGCTTTACGAATAATTTCTAATCCATCACCTGAGCTATAATGACAAAGTTTTGCATTAAGTTGAAATTTTTTTGCTAACTCTAAGGCCAATTTTGTAGCACGAACCTCTGCCTCTAGTGGGCGCCGTAGAAAATGGTCCTTGGCCTCTTTATTATTTTCTAAAACAATAGGATCTTCGCAATGAAAACTTACGTATTGATTTTTGTAATGCTCCATCGAGCTATAAAGTCCACCATCGTCTGAAAAATATAAATCTCCTATTGAGTGACCCATATAGACTTTGTACGGCACTAAAAAACTTAAAGGCTTTGTAGTAGGGCCCACCCCCGCATATGGCAAAAGAGCAAAAGAATTTTTCATGCTAAGTTTTAATTTCTGAAGATAGGTCTCCTCGTCAACAGGTGCAATTGGATTATTTGGCATATCACAAGCAAATACCACGCCTCCATTATAAGAAGCATTCATCACACTATTAAAATCCTCTTTATAAACATGTAGCGCACTTACATCTTCACGTGCATGAATATGTACATCACCAAAAGCCGCGAATAACAAAACTGAATCTGGGTAATATTTAACTAGATGATTAGACTTAAACACTCTCATACTATCAAGATAGCTAGGGTCTGAATCCTCAAGAATTTTTTCTATTGTTCCTAAAATTTCATCGTAAATAATTAACTTACGCCCGACACTATCACTTGTTGCACAAATGGCATCAATGGCACGTAAGGAATTCAACATAAAGCCGGGCCTTGTGAGTACTTTTCACAATTAGCTTCATACATAATATTCCATGATCTTCCATCATCATCGAATAAAACAATCCCCTCTTTTTCATTATCAACAACTCTCGACATTCTCTCTCTAACATAATGGCCATGGTTCTCTTTAAATAAAAAAAACTCAAAACGTTCCTTAAAGTCATTTAAAAGATCTCGATCATTTGTTGTCAGATAGAAGGACATTTGAGGCACAAAATGATTTCTTAATTCCATATGATCATTTTTAGGCAACTCTTTAAGGGTAAATCTCGTGCCATCAAGATCGACCATCAATTGTCCATTTCTCTCAAAATAAGTGGCTTCAAAAAGATCAACCATCATGCGCAAAATGCGATGAGGTCTGTGGCAAAAAAGCACGTTAGAATTAAAAGATAAACTCATAATACTAATATGATAAAAGAATATTAGAAAAATAAAAACAGATTTTTTATTTTAAAGCTGGAATTTTTATTAACGGTAGCGAAGTACTGCGCATTACTGTTTCGCCTCGGCATTCACTGCCTTTACAAATTTTATTATTATAGCAGCCAAACTCAATATCATAGTCTAAATCATCTTCACCTTTTATTAAAATCCCTTCTACTAATTTAGTTTTCTCATTAAACACAGGTGATCCTGAGTTACCCGAAAAAGTATCCAAATTTGTTACAAATGAATGTATCCCATTATTAGATCGAACCAAAGCATTGGGTTGGTAAGACTTAGGTAACCCCATCGGATGGCCTATAACAAATAACTTATCAGAACTTAAAACACTCCCAAGTCTTCTTAATCGCAATGGCTTACGATTTTTAACAGGTCTATCTAATTTTACAAGGGCATAATCAGTGCGCGAAAAATTTCCGTACTTGCTCTCAAGAACTTGAGAGCAGCGATAAACGTTTTCTTTTGCTAACGTTAAATACTCATTATGATAATCGCCATTTTTATAATCAAAACTAAACACAATTTTTTCGCAATCACTTTTATCTTTCACACAATGACCTGCAGTAAGCATTAAGTCACTTGCCACTAAAAAACCTGTGCAACTAGATAAACTAGAATTTTTTGCAAATTTTACATCTGGACATACTTGGTGAGCTTCTTCTAATGTCCGATTTTTTATTAAAATATTTTTATCATTTTCGGCATATATCATATAGCTTTGAAATTGGGCCGCAACTGATTCAGAGAGCCCTAGTATTTCTGGATCTTGTACTTCAGAAATAAGTCTTCGATCATCCGTTTCATAAATTGCTTTAGGAATCAGATCACTCGAATCAATCAAAACTGATTTTTTATTACTCGCTAAGAGCAAAGTACTTTCGATCAGCAGTATGAAGACTAGTGACGTTTTTAATATTTTCATGATTAATCTATTATACGTATTCAAAGGATAATTTGGATAAAACGGGTATAAGTTACATAGTAGTTAAGTCATTAAATAAACAAGGATCATGCACTCTAAACCAGATTTTTGTTAGTCCATTTTGATCTAGAAAAACAGTTAAAAACCTATTGATATACTCTTTGTGTAGTGACTCGCTAAGAATTAATAGCGCTTCAAAATCACTGTTTTTAAAACATGGATTTAATATTTTAATTTTTTCCCGAAGAAATGACTTTTTCGAAAGACCTATCAACAATAAAAATACTTTGGGGTTATATTTTGATAGACAAAATTCTAGCAAAGTAAAATTCTGTTCATGTGTTTTAGAAAATCCAAATGCCGGGTCAAAAATCAAGCTATTTAATATATTATGTTCCGAAAATAAATTAACCAATCGGGAACGTCTTTTCAGAAGTTTTGACAATGA
>CAYWBR010000065.1:0-15581 GCA_964456675.1 uncultured Bacteriovorax sp.
TCAGAAGCTATCTCAACGTTAAATTCCTGAGTTCTTTCTTTATTGGTCTCAATCTCGCTTTTCGGTGGAACAGTTTCTGAAACAAATGACTCACTTTCTACTTTTTCAATATTATCACTTTGCAATGACTTGCTAAAAGAAGTTGTTTGTTTCCCTTCATTTTCTTTATCTTTAAAATCAAAATGATATACTGATGAGTTCTCATCTTGTTTTTTGGCAATTTCTACTTCAACAGTAAATGATCCAATTAGAAGCTCATCTCCAGAACTTAATTCGCCTTTTTGTAGTGCCACTCCGTTTAATGAAATATTTTTTTCAGTAAGACATTGAAAGTGCCATACCCCATTTCTATATATTAGATTTGCATGTTCGCGAGAGATTTGCTTATCATCTAAAAAAATTATCGCATTAGCAGATCGCCCGATAACAAATACGGTTTCACCGCTGCCTACCCCCGCAACCTCAGAGCTTAAGTCTATGGTCTTAATAAACTGCTTATTCTTTTTTACACTTAACTTCATCTTTTTTTAAACCTAATTCAGTATGCATTTCATTAATTTTTGTATCTGCATCTAAATATTTTTCGTTACTAGAATCACTTTTTAGCATATCGCTAAGTTGGCAGTATGCCTTTTGAAATCGCTCATCTCCAGGATATCCTTTTAGTAGTCTCAATATGCTTGCATATGACACCATGGCCGATGAAAATTTTTTTGCCTCTTTATCCTGCTTGGCTTTCAAGAAAAATTTATTTACTTCTTCATCTAGTCGTTGCCGCGATTTTGACATATAAAAACTTGCGGTGGCATTTCCTGGCTCAAGTGTTAGTGCTAACCTAAAATCTTCCATTGCTCTAAAATAATTCCCTTCTCTATACTCTCTTCTTCCTCTATGTATTAAAGATTCAACTTTTATCTTTGTTTCTTTATCTTCACTTTTGGATGTTTTTTTTGAACTTGCTGCAAATTGATCTTCAACTTCACTATTTTCCCTACTCTGGGGTTTTTGTCGTATTTGGTTTTCTGAATCATCTCCTCCACCCATAAGTAAATACAACACTGCTCCTATTACCAAAACCAGTATCAATCCATGTTTTTTTGGCTTAGTTACTGTCTCTTCCTTATCTTCTTCCTCGTCATTTATATTTTTAACTAACTTACCATTGGACTTTATTTTTTTCCCATTCACCATCTTGCTTTTTTCATCATACAAGACAACGCTTGTATCAACTTTCATATAGCTATATTTCAACACCGTTTGCCCAATAACTATTTTATACCCATCATCCAATGTTTTTTGTTTTTCTTTTGTGTCGTTGACAATAATTCCATTTGGTGTATTTAAATCCGTAACTGTATATTTACCATTCGCAAGCGTAAACTCTGCATGTTCTCGAGATATTTTTGGATCAGTTATCTGAATATCAACATCTTGATCACGCCCTAAAATTATTCTCTTTCCTTGCAAATAAATAACAGTCCCTTTCTTCGGCCCTGTCATACACAAAAGACGATGATAAACACCAACTTCAGTTGGGTTCTTTAAGTCATTTGTGATAATTACGTTACTATTTGAAGTCATTTTTTAATTACTCACTAATTGTCTAAAACAAATGTTATATAGAAGGCTTTTGCAAAACCATCTTTACCTATTAATGAATTCACAAACACATTATATGCTTTTCCTTGTAACTCATAAGAGCCTTGCTGCGAGGTTCCTTGGTTATTTGCCGATTGATCACACAATTCGATCAAAGTTGCAGCAAAACCCTTTTCTCTTGTAATGTCTAAAACATTCATCCCTTCCGCGGTAGATTGTCTGATTCCACAAATATCTTCTGCTGAATTATTTATTTTAACTAAATTTTTTTGTGAATTTAAAACGATAACTCCCCCCTGAGCCCCCATCATAAATTCAAGTAATGTATTGGTGTAAGTTTCGTCACCTTCTATATCATCAGGATCAATATCTTGATCTTGATTAGATAATTCACGAATTCGTTGTAATGAAGTATTTATTGATGCTCTTACAGGTCCTAGTTCTTCAAATAAAATTTTGCTATCCACATTTCGCCTTTTACCTCTAAGCCCTTCTTCGATTTGATATTTTAATTCTTCGAGTGGCCTTTGGGTTAAATAGTAAACAGCACCATAAAAAATAATTGCTACAAGAAATGATGTTACGAGAGATTCTAAATAGGCTTTTGAGCTATTACTGGCTTCAACGGCTAAAGACTTTGGGGCGAAATGAATGGCCAAGACACCAACAATTTCACTTTGTCCACTTTTGGGATTGTATGCAAATATTTTTTTCCCAATTCCTATTTCTCCTCCATCTAAAAACTTTTGAAAGATCTCGGTATTGGATTTTTTAGCCGCCCATTCTCTTGCCATTACTGAAAATGAATCGCTTGTGTATTCGTTTAACTTAGTTAGTGGTCTTATAATACGTCCATCTAAATCAAATAGTTCATATGAAGAAATTCCATTACCTCCATCCTCTAAAAATCGCGTATCAATGGCATCCCAATTTCTATTTGAAAGTGCCAAAACATTCATTTTGGAAACAATTTCTGCGTAATGTGCTCCTCGGGTGCTAATTTCTGAAACGAGAATTTTTTTCGAATCTTGTAGAACTGGAAAGATTGTTAGCGTGATGGTAATTATGGCAAAAATTGCGGTCAAGATACCAAACAATACTCTCCACTCATATTCTTGATTTATCGCATATAGCGGCCCCATAATCTTATATCTAAAAAGCCAAAACATTTTCGGAACAAGGCTTTCGGGAGGAGTTCCTCCACCTAATAGTTCTTCCAGCGTGTCTTCTTTAACTACGGTGTTCGCTACTTTTTTCTTTATAATTGTCTTTTTTTCAATGACATGAACAACTTGCAAAACAGCGTTTGGTAAACCAATTTTATCCCCTGCTTTCAGAGTCGCTCGTTTTGCAATTTTTCCATTAACAAAAGTACCGTTAGAACTTCCTAGATCTTGTAAATAAAGTGCATCGTCGGCAACAGTCAAGCTTATATGCTTTTTAGATACTCCTTCAACTTGAAGGGGGATATCAACACTAGGGTCTCTTCCAAGAACATTTTCACCACTTTTTAATGATATTTCTTGTCCTCGAAGTTTTCCTCCGACTACAACTAATTTATACATAGAACCTCTAAGACATCGCCTTCTTTTATATTAATATGATCTTTACTTTTCAGCTCAAGAACATGACGAGCGGACAAATAAATCCACGTCATCTTCCATGGGGATAATTTTTTTATTATTTTAATGACTTCAAAATTAGCATTTAAAAAAATTATATCTAAATCATAGCGCATAAAAAATGTATGAATTGAATTACATGGACTGATAAGCATTCCATCCCCACCTTCCGGTATCTTATCACTAAACATCAGTCCTTTTGCTCGATCAAAAAAACTTTCAGCACAGATGCATTTTTCACAAATCAAATCACCTCTATTATTTTTAATTTTGAAGTGCTTCATTCTTCTATCCACTATTTCCCTCCAACCCATTCAAGAATTAAAGGTGCAGCTACAATAATCATTACAGATGGCACAATGAGAAACATCATTGGAAACAATATTTTTGTTGCAGCAGTCGCTCCTGCTTTTTCTATTTCTGAAGACCGTTTTTGCCTAATTTCTAAAGAAAGTGCTTTTAATATTGGTCCAATCGATGCCCCGACAGAATCTGCAGCAACTAGTGTTGCTGAGAATGATGAAATTTGAATGAGGTCAATTCGCCAAGCTAAGTTACGAAGTGCTTCCGCTCGACTTGCTCCAATTCTTATTTCTTTTATTACGATTTCAAATTCTTCAGTTAGAGCATTAGGAACAGCTTTTTCATTTACCTTTTGCATGGCCGCTACAAAATCTAACCCCGCTTCAACAGACAGTGCCAACATATCGACACAAAACGGCATATTCATTATTACTTGTTTTTGTCTTTCTTGTATTTTTCCCTTGATCCAAAAGTCCGGATAATAAAATCCTATAATAGATATTATTGGTATTATTGATAATGGCCATGTTTCTTCAAGAAATGTTCTCACTCCTAAAAAAGTGATCGGAAATCCAATAATCAAAAAAAGCTTAAATGCATAAAAATCTTCTGGGCTAAGCACATTGGTTAAACCAGCCGCTGCTAGAGATCTACGATATTTTTCTTTTATTCCTTTTTTGTTTTTCATATTACTAACAATTGGTGAAAAATATCTTTTAAAAAATGGTCTTGAATATTTTAGAACTATCCCATGTTTTCCAAAGTCGTCTTTATTGACTTTGCTATCTTCTAATTTTTCCTGCGCCTGAAATTGGTCTTCATCTTGAAATATTGTACGTGCTATTAAAAATACTGCTAAACCAATACAAGCCAATGCCGCGTAAAAGAGTAAATCTGATCCCTCATGAACAAGCTTTCCTTCTTTTTCTAGGCATGCGAATTTTTCGCCTCCAGAGCACGCTTTATCTAAAAATTCTTGATATTTTTTTTTGGCAGTTGGGCTTTCTTCTGATCTTTTTTTGTATTCTAGCGCTGCTTGATAGCAGCTTCCTGATTGTTGTTCTTGGTCACAAGACTCTTCATACAATTTTAATAGCTCACGCTGAGATAGACCTTTATATACTCCAGTTCTTCTTTCTCTTTGCTGTACGGTTTCTTTGTTAATAGTAGATTCTTCTTCCTGTGCGCCAATAGGCACAACACTCATCACGTATATAATGAACAGAATTAATCCGCCTAAAAACCTTTTCATCCTATCTCCATCATAAGTCTATGATAACAGATAAAACAAAAAACTCTTTCAATGCGTCAGAGAGTGGACAAAACTTCCTTATTTCTGATTATTTTTTTCCAGTATTTTTTTCTTTAAGTCTTCTAAAAATAACTGTGAAGTTCTTAAGTTTACTTTCTTTTCAATGTCTGGAATGTAGATTGGTTTATAATCTTTAAAGAATTCTTTTTTCTTTTCAACTATGCGGATGATTCGGTCTTGGATTTCAGAATTCTTGAGTGTTTTATTTTTAACTGCAAGCTTTAAACCTTCTAGTGCCTTCATTGCTTCGGCCATAGTGCGATATTCAATAATATCAGTTCCAGCTTTGATTGCCATACAAGCAGCATCGCCTGTTCCCCAGCGATCAGCAATTGCTTTCATTTCCATATCATCAGAAATAATTAATCCTTTATACTTTAATTCCTTTCTTAGCAGGTCATGGGCTTTTGGACTTAGCGAGCACGGCAATTCTGGATCAATATCTTCAACTATCATATGGGCCATCATTATAAAATCAACTCTAGCTTTTATTGCTTTAATAAAAGGTTGCAACTCTTCTTTTCTTATTTCTTCTAAAGATTTTTTCACAATTGGCAAATCGAAATGTGAGTCCTTTAATGTATTGCCATGCCCTGGAAAATGTTTTGCGCAAGAAAGTAGCTCATGAGTTTCAAATCCTCGTATCATTGCCGAAACAAATTTTGATACGGTCTCATGGTCACTGCCAAACGATCTATCCCATATAACTTTATTTTGTTCATTATTCCATATATCGCAAACAGGTGCCATATTTAAATTAACACCAACTGCTTTCAATTCTTCTGACATTATTGAAGCCATTTCAAAAACAATTTTTGGTGAATCAAGTTTAGCAACATCAAGCATTGGTGGAAAAAAGGTAAAGCCTGTTTTAAACCTCATAACTCTTCCACCTTCATGGTCAGTACAAATGAAAAGTGGATACTCTTGTCTTAATACTTGTATGCTATTAATCAGTTCTGCAAGTTGAGCAGGAGACTCATAATTATTAGCAAAAAGTATTACTCCTCCAATATTTTCAGATTCTATAAAATTTTTTTCATCTGGCGTAAGTGATAACCCACTAATTCCAGTAATTATCATTTGTCCTAACTGACTCACTTAATCCTCACTCTGTGTTGGGTCTAAATAATCTCTTAATCCATCGCCAAAAAGATTTAGACCTATAATTAATCCGGCCATTGTAATACTTAGAATAATTGCAATATGTGGAGCTTCTAATAATACAGTTTTTGCTCCTGAAAGCATTGTCCCCCACGAATAGGGACTACCTCCTAAGCCCAAAAATCCCAATGCAGATTCACTTAAAATTACGCCACTAATTCCAAGAACCATATTCACAATTAAGACTGGAATAATTGCTGGAAGTATTACTTTAAAAAACAATCGAACTTCTCCCATTCCCACTGCTTTTGCGCCTTCTACATATGTTAAGCCAAGAACTCTTTTGGTTTCTCCACGAGCTATTTTTGCATAACCTGGCCAGCCAGTTATAATTAAAGCAAAAACTAACCCTCTTACTGATTGCCCCGTAACAGACATGATCATGATGGCGATCAAAATACTTGGAAAGATAAAAACTAGATTGATTAGCAAATCAAAAAATACTTTGAACCAACTTGGTGCCTTTACTGATAAATAGCCTAGCATTAGCCCCAAAATGGTTGTTGCTGTCGTCACTAAAAAGGCGACACTTAGTGAATAACTTAAACCTGCAGACAAGCTCTCTAAAAGTGACTTGCCAAGCATATCTGCTCCAAGAATAAGTCCTTTAGAAAAAGGTGCCGCTAGCTCTAGGTCCATTTTTAATTCAGGTTCATAGGGTCTTGTCCAGGAGCCAACGATAAAATAGCTATATGTAACCCAGGCCAATGCCCAGAAAGCATAAAAAGACAAAATGCCTAATCCCCATTTCATTTCTTTAGTAAAGTGACGTCCTTTCATTATTCACCTGCCTTCATACGTGGATCAATATGTTCATTAACATATTCAATAATAAAATATATTGCCATGTACATCATAGTTGAATAAACAATCACTCCCTGCACTACAGGGTAATCGCGATTCTGTATACCTTCAAATAAAAGGGATCCCATTCCTGGTATGTCAAATATAGTCTCAGTTATCATTGTACCTGCGATCACCACTGACAATTGAATTGCAACAACATTTAAAATCGTTGGCAGGCATATTTTTAAAATTCGCAATAGTACTTGCGACTCACTTAACCCTTTTGCTCGAATGACCATAATCCATTGAGCATGATACTCTTCTAAGAACTTATTTCTTGTCACACGCATTATCACTGAACTCAGCGGAATAACCAAAGTTAAAATTGGGAGAAATGCGTGCTTTAAACTTGACCATTCAGAAACAGGAAACCAATTCATTTTTATAGAAAAAAATAGAACGAGAATGGGGGCCAATGAAAATATCGGAAATGATAATGAGAATAGTGATATGACTCTGGAAAAACTATCAAAGGATTTTGATTTATTAAAACCGGCCATAACTCCTAAAAACATACCGATAACCGCACTCAAAGTTACTGAAACGAATGCAAGAACAATTGTTGGCTTCATTCTTTCTTTTAATAATTCTTTGACTTCTTTTTTACCAAATAAGGCCATTCCTAGCTCTCCTTTAGCAAATCCTTTCAAATAATTTTTATATTGTTTTCGAAGAGGGAGATCTAGACCAAGTTGTTCTTTGACTTTTACAATTTCTTCTTGTGTTGCCTTTTGACCTAAGATCGTTTCAACTGGATCGCCTGGTGCGAGTCGAATGACGAAAAAAATAGCTGTCATCGCTAAAAAGATTGTGAATATTGCATACAAAACTTTTTTAAGCATTCGTCCCATTTCACTTTTCCTTTAAGTCTTCTCTGACCATTGAGATTCCTTGAGCGATCCAAAACATTTTTTTCAAATCGCCTTCACTGTTTGTAATTATAAAGATCATTTGTCCGGCAACTCCTAATGAAAATCTAAACTCATCGTCACTCATTTTTCCATCAAATGCGATCTTGGCATCTGAAAACAACTCCATTGGTAAGTCATTGTAAGCTTCTTGAAAAAATGGATACCCATTCCAGACGATATTGAGTCGGATTGCCCCTGTCTCATTTTTAATAGATTTCTTTATGAAACCATGGAAATTTAGACATTCTGTCAATTGCGAGAAAAAACACAAAATGTTTTTATTGTCTGGAAATACTATTGATTTATTTGAATTATCTTTCGAATTTGGCCCACTAGTCTTTAAATCAAAAGTCCTAGTCTTAGAGTTTATTTTAATCGAGGAAGAATATTTTTTGCCTTCAAACCAAACCGAATATTGTCCCTCTTCTGGTCTAAGCACTGCATTTTTATTTTTTATACTTCCAGGATTAGATATGACTATTGCCTGTTCTAAAATTTTATCTTTGTCACCATCTAAGATTTCAAGTTGTTGCTTAGTGACTATGCGATCAGTTTTTTTTTCCTGGCCAGATTGTCTTGTTATTTTAAAATTTCCATTTTTATCTTCGTAGTGGAAACGGACAATTCTGGTATCCAGAAACGACAATGTCTTTTCTTTTGTTAATGAGCATGAACAGAGGAATAAACCCATGAAGAAAATTATAAATTTTGAGTTATTCATTTTTTATGAACTCCTCAAATTCATGACGATAATCGTTCATCTCAAGTGTGTATCCAGTAGTATCTTCCAGTTCTCTTTTTAGAGCTACATTGTGTTTAAAGGAAAAGCCTACTTTTTTCATTTTAATGCTGTTAAAAGAAGAACTTATATAATCAATTGCATAAATCAGCTTTAAGTCGACGACCGTAAAACTTTTGGATTCAAACATTAATGTCGATATATGCACACCATGCTTAAATTTAGACACAACTTCTTCGAATTCACTCTGTGAACAGACACCAGCGAGTCCTTCAGAGTTTAAATCTTCAACTCTAAGACCGAAAAGTTCTTCATCTTCATTTTCTGATAACTGATTAACTTTTTGTGTTAGTAGTTTAAAAATTTTATCTTCTTTAGCTTCTTTTTTATTTAAAAATAATAGATTATTGGAGTCATCTATCTTGGAATAACTCAAGTATAAAAAACATTGATAGCGTGGATAGGTCAAAACTCTTTCCTGTAGCCTTTTTTCCACTCTATACGAAGGTTCTAATATTTCTAAAATTAAATTTTTCTCTTCATCATTTTGTGATTCAACTTTGGCTTTTAAAAAATATTCCACTTCACGAATAGAGAAATTAAGACAAATGTCACTTTGATCAAATGTTACGGGTAAATAATCAAACTTTAAAATTACCGACAATTTTTGGTCTTTAAATTCAGAACTGATAATTTTTCCATCGTAAAAACGTGGCGAATGCTTCCAAATTACGACAGGAAGATAATTAGACTTCACGTGAGCTAATTTATTAACTAGCTCATCTTTATTTAGTTTTAGAAAATTGTACTTATGACGGGAGCTTTCCACCATGAAAGCCTCTTTTATATTTAAAGAAATCCGTTTCTTTATTTATTAGTTAATTGTTACTTGCCTTAAAAGCTCTAAGGACTCTAGGGCCCTACCGCAACCTCGAACAACGCACGTAAGAGGATCTTCTGCAATAGATACAGGCAATCCTGTTTTTTCCTTAATTAATACATCTAAGTTCGCAAGAAGTGCACCACCGCCAGCGAGAATGATTCCGTTATCCACAATATCTGCCGCTAGTTCGGGAGGTGTTTTTTCTAAAGAGATTTTTATTGCTTCAATAACTTCTGAAACTGGATCAGCAAGGGCATCACGAATTTCATCAGAAGTTACTTCAATGATTTTAGGCGCTCCTGCAATTAGATCACGTCCTTTTACTTCGTAAGTTTTTACTTCATCTTCAAACGGATAAGCATTTCCGATAGCAATTTTAATTGCTTCAGCTGTTCTTTCTCCAATTAGAAGTGAATATTTTTTCTTAATATAAGAAGCAATTGCTTCATCAAACTTATCACCAGCAACACGAACTGACTTAGAGTAAACTATTCCTCCTAGAGAAATAACCGCCACCTCAGTAGTTCCCCCACCAATATCAACAATCATATTTCCTGATGGTTCAGTGATGGGAAGACCCGCTCCTATCGCTGCGGCCATTGGCTCTTCAATTAAGTAAACTTCACGTGCACCTGCTTGCTCAGCTGATTCTTTAACTGCTCTTTTTTCAACCTGAGTAATACCGAAAGGAATACAAATAACAATTCTTGGCTTAATTAATTTTGAACCAGAAAGAGATTTGTGAATGAAGTATCTAATCATTTCTTGGGTAACATCAAAATCAGCGATAACACCATCTTTAACCGGGCGTATGGCCTTAATGGAACCAGGTGTTCTACCCAACATGTCTTTGGCTTCTTTTCCAACTGCCAAAACTTTTTTGCCCCCCTTAGAGCCTACATGAACTGCAACTACAGAAGGTTCATTAACGATAATGCCTCTATCGCGAGCATAAACAAGACAATTGGCTGTACCAAGGTCAATTGCTAAATCATTTGAAAACCAATCTAAAACTGTCTTAAACATATTATTAAATTTCCTTATTCTAATTAACTACCATTGATAATGACGAATGGTTTCCCCTCTTTCAGCAATATCTGCCATAGCCTCAATACCGAGTTCAATATGAACATCCGTAAATTTTCTAAAAACTGCTTTAGCTGATTTTTTCGTCTTGATACCACCTTCTTTGAGTGGACAATCCGAAATAAGAAGAAGTGCCCCAATATTAACTTTACTTACAAAACACGAAACAAATAATGCTGCAGTTTCCATTTCAACTGCCAAAACTCTTTCTTCAAGAAGATTAAGTTTAAATTTATCATCAAATTCCCAGAAACGATAATCTGTCGAGTGAATCGTTCCTGTTCTGTAATCATACCCATGCTCTACAAGAATTTGCGATACAAATTTTTGTATTTTAAACGTTGGTAAGGCCGGTACTTGAGGTGGTAAAAAATGCCCCGTCACTCCCTCCGCGCGAACAGAAGCAATAGGCAATACAAAATTCCCTACCTCTAAAGACGGGTGAACGGCTCCTGCTAATCCTAAAAATAATACCGCTTTTGGTTCAACAACGGCCAACAGCTCACCGATCAGTGCTGCCATAGCTGCGCCAACACCGAATTCAATAATGGTTACTTTGGCTTTTTTTGAAGATGAAGCTTTAAACGCCGAACCTTGTGTGTACTCAGCATCTGGCAATAGAACGTTAAAGCGTTCCATGTAATAGTGAAAATTTGTTAAAATGATTTGCTTTTGAAATTGATCAATTGAATGCCCAGTGTATCTTTCAAGCATGTCAATTGCTATTTTTTTCTTATCTTCATTTCCATGTATTCGTCTTTGACGAAGCCTCTTTTTGATATCGCTAATTTCTTTAAGAACTTGACGCTTAACTTTTAAAGTATCAGCCTTGCTATTTTTAGAAGCAGTTTTTTTCACAAAATTCCCAATGCGCCACAGTGCGCAATTTATAGCAAGCCACCTTAACTAGCACAAGGTGTCACTAAAAACTTTATTATTTTATTAAAACTCACCTTAAAATCTATCATTTCACTTGGTCAGACACAACAAATAAATATCAGATTTTTAATTCTTAGATGTAAATATTCACTGGTAAAGTTTTCAAAGCTTGCCGGTTTACTCAATTCTTCTAAATTGACAGAGAAACCCCTATTCACTACACTGTGGTTCGCACTTATTATTCAAAGCGAAAAAGGATGGAATTGTATGGGAATGGGTCGAAAAAACATCGCTCTAAAAATGAAAAGAAAAAAATCACAAGCGAAGAAAAAGTTAAGAATTAAAAAGAAAATTGCTGCTGCAAAAAAATAAAAAAGGGCCAATAGGCCCTTTTTTAATTCGCTTCTTCTAGGCCTTCACGCTTTAAACGAAAAGTTGTCATTTGTTTAATCCAAATATTATCATTCAAAATCCAAGCTCCACTTTCTGCCCTTAGTGTATTATTAGTCAATAAGCCCTTATCTAAGCCTTCTCTCGTTGTGATATCTGCTCTTGATTCGATTACTGTCGTCAACAACTTCAAAGCATCATACCCCAATGTTTCAACAAATTTTGGCTGTCTGCCATATTTATTAATGAATCCTTGAGTGAATTTTGATTCTGCCAATGAAATCGGTTCGTCGACAAAAAAAACATTTCCAAAACGATAACCTTCATTAACCATAACCTCAGACCGCCAGCTAGGAACACCAACAAAATTAGTATTAAAAGCATCATAGAAATTGAAATTAGGTAACAATTGCAGCACGTCCCTAGGAAGCCCAGGAACGAAAACCCAATCAAAATCAACTTGAGGTTGAAGGTTCTGCAAACGTTTTACGTTTTTGTTTTTTTCTAGAAATGCTATATCGGTCACTAATTGCAGTTCATCCTCTCTTTCACGTGTATATTTTATCCCAAGAAAATTCATTACCGGATCTCTAAAATCTTGTGTATTACGATCAAAGCCCAATATCGATGTCACTGGATAATTTTCAATTTTTGACTTACGCCAGAACTCATTTGCATAGGCTTCCCCCACCTCATTTTTAGGATAAAGTAATGCACCACTTCGACCTAATTTGTTTGCCAAGCTAGATGCGAACAAGTGGTGTACTTGCGACTCAATAGAGCCTGGAATTTCTATTAATAAATGGTTCTTTTCTTCTTTGGGAAGATAAACTTGTGAAAGAGAAATAAAAGGGACTCCATATTTTTTGGCTTCCAAATATTCCTTAGTGGCCGATTGCGGGTTTAATCCGCCAATGATGGCAGAAACTTTATTAGTTTCAATCAATTCTTTTACCACAAAGGAGCCAGTAGCCGCTTGAGATCCTGAATCTTTTATTTCTAATTTGTATTTTTTACTAGCATTTCCTTCAGACAGTGCTGATAACTCATCAAACATCACTTCAATCCCAGAAAGGGCCCTCTCTCCTAATGAGCTTCGCTCTCCAGTAAGTGGCAAAACCACACCAATGACTCTTGGGTTTATTGCTTCATCCTTATTTTGAACGCGCGATTTAAAAACTTGCAACCTTTCCATTATTTCTGGATAATCTGAAAAATGTTCAATTAGCCAGGCAAAACTATCGCGATATTCGCCTTCATCCCCAGAATTAAAAGAGCGCTCTACTTCCTTTAGTGCCAAATAAGCAATCGCCAAGGATTTATCGGCTTTAAAATCCTCGATTAAACGTATTCTTTCTGTACGGTTTAATTTATTAAAATTATCTTCTGCTATGATAAATTTCGGGTCAGAAATTAGCTCTGAAATATTTTTTTTATCCGCCAATGATCGCAACAGTGACGGTGTACTTACTTCTTTTTTACCAAGTTGCTGAGCAAGTACTGCGTGTAATTGATGATATTTCTTTGCTTCAGTTTCTGGCAAAAGTTTAAAGTCACAAGTCGATAAAACAGCATACGCTTTTTCATTTTTATTCATCTTATAATACGTGCTACCGAAATTTAAATTCACTTGGGCAATTAGATTTAGATCTTCACTTCCGAGGCTCAATGCTGCTTCGAAATTTTTAATTGCTTCATCATAATTTTTTTGTGCAAAATAAATTACTCCTAACAAATTTTTCTTTGTTGCAATTTCTACTGGTTTTAGACCTTGATCCGAATAAGCCAATAATTGTTTTTTTGCATTTTCGAGTTTACCTTGTCGAAATTGTTCCTTAATTGGCGCCATTTTTTGCTTAAACATATCCGAATAAAATTTTTGAGAATCAATTTCGGGTTGAATCTTCTTGTCTTGAGCTATTATTCGAACTCCTGAACATGAAGAGATCGAGGTAATCATTATTGCCACAAACACCGTCTTTAGAAATCGAAAATCCATACATCATCCTTAAATAATTAGACCCTCTTATTTTACTTAATTTCTTGTCCGTGACGAGTTAAAAAGACGAAATTTCTAAAACAGCTCTTTGAGTAAAATTGTTCAAAATAGACGGGTATGTAGAATTTACAACATCCTTAATACCCAAAAGACTTTTTACTAAAAAAAGAGTATTTAAGGCAAAATTTTGGAGATTATTATGAATAAACTAATTGGCTTTTTATTGGCTTCATTACTTTTTTTGTCCTACATAAACCCCACAAATGCCAAGCAGTTCTTTGATGGTGAAACAGAGCTTGTGACCAAAGGCCCGTTCTACAAAGGAGAATACCGTTTGGGATTATATCAAGATTCTACATTAGATCTTGACAAAAAAACTCATCTAATTGTTATTGGCTCTGGCGTAAAAGAGGACTCCGATCAGTTTTTTCAATCTGGAATAGCTCGTGCCAGAAGATATAAAGAACTTAATCCCGATAACCAAGTAGTACTCATGGGTAGCCCAGAAGTTGTCGACAGAAATGATGAAAAAGTTTTTAGCGACTTTAACATAAATGTATTTAAATTTGTTGAGCAGACCTTTACAGCAGAAAGATTTTTAAGTGAGCTAGTACCTTTTAAAAAAATTGCTAGTTTAGATTTTTACGGTCACTCTTCACCATGGGCACTAAAACTTGGAAAGTCCGATGCTGCCTTTGACCCTAGTTCATATAAAAATAAACTCTTTGCACTTAAATCAAATTTCTTACCTGAAGCATATGTTACACTCAATGGATGCAATGCTGGGTATTCAATTGCTCCTGAACTAAGCGAACTCTTAGAAATTCCAGTGTCAGGTGCCCTAACTGGGTCATTGTTCGAAAGAGTTGAAAGCGATGGTTTTTGGTACAAAGAAAGTGATCGCAAGAGTGAAAACTATGTTTTAAAAAATGATGTTTCATACACTGAATCTCTCACATGCTCACTTGGTTTTTGCTGGAGAATGAAACCATCTCGTCATAGCTATTCTGGTTACTGGGGTAATTTTGAAGAAGGTTTAAGTTTCTATAAATTTTTCTGTAACTTTTCAGATCGTGAGAAATGCTTGCGAAACATGTCTCGCTCTCTTCTGAGCTTTCCATCTGTTAGATCAATTAATCAATCCTCTTCAAAAGAAGAATATGAACAAGTCGTCTTCGATTGGCTATGCAGCACTGGACAAGATAGAAATTATTTCAAACGCTGTGTCGAAGGTATCAAAAGCGCAATTCAAAATAAATCTGATTATTTTATAAGCCATCCAAAAAATGAATTAAATTGTTCATTTCAGTCTTGTAATGCAAGTGTTGTATGTAAATCGAAAAAAATATTTGGTAGTGGACCTAAAGGTGGAAGCTGTAAATTACAAGCTAACACATCAGGAAATGGCCATACAACAGTTAAAGAATATAAAGCATTTATGAAAGGTTTCGAACTAATCACTAAGTAATATTATTTGCACTTTTTGAACTTCATGTCTACTATAGGGACATGAAGTTCTTTTGCATCATCCTCATAATATTTTTTTTAGTTATCAACAAAATTTCTGCAAATAAAATCAGCATCAAAAATGATAAATGGAAATCTGAGTGGACCGATTCTTTGCTCGATGAATTTTCTAAAAACACATCTTCTTTTTTACAAAACCAAATTATAGCAGATGATTTAAAAACCTTACATTGCCCAAATTATCCAAAACTTTCAAATGAAGAAAAATCACTCTTTTGGGTTTATTTTTTCTCAGGGCTAACGAAAGCGGAATCAAACTTTAATGAATTGGCCAGGTCCCGTGCTCCCAAGGGTGGACATGGCAATTATGGATTATTACAA
>CAYWBR010000066.1:0-15204 GCA_964456675.1 uncultured Bacteriovorax sp.
TGTGTGTTGTTTAGTCGATCGATAATTAATTTTTTACTATTTGAATCTTTAAACTTTATAGAAGCTAGTGCGCCTTTATTTGTGGCAATTTTGGGGCTTAGATCAAAATTTGAAAAATTACTGACACCGGTTAGGTCTAGAATGAGAGAGTTTGTTTGAGACATAGTTAGCGCAGTTGGTTCTCTGAGCACCGCTAGCTTGATTTTATTTTCCAAGGTCTGTAGTGAATTAGCAGAATTTCTAAAAGTCATGCGGATTGTATATTCAACGGGAGTAAATTTCCGGGAAGCGGTATCTTCATAGGTTGCAGTTGCTGTCGGGTTAATTTTAATATCACAACTTTTACTCGAAGATTTAGAATCACCGTCCTTAAATTGAATTCCAGCTGGAAATCTATTCAAAGAATCTTGTGAAGATATTACTTCACATTTTACAAGTAGTGCCGATTGTCTGCTCTTGTCTGCTCTTGTCTGCTCTTGTCTGCGAGAGTTCCATTCATAAAGGGAACAAGATCATCCGCCGCTTTTCCTAGTGTATATATTTTTTCGAAAGTCTCAGTTTCAGAGCCGTAGAAAAACTTAGTAGTGTTAACGATTTCAGAAACAGGTACTTCCGTTCCATCATCACCAACAACCACGTCGGGTTTCACAACCGCCGGCGGATCCTTTTTGGGAGGTTCTTGTTTGAACTTAGTCAAACTATCAGGCATACAAGCCTGAAGTCCCAAAAGGGTAAGGAGTAATAAAGAATGCCTAAAGTTTTTAAATTTTATCGTCTTCATATCTCTATTATCGTGAAATTTGAGCAAAAATTTAGAAATGATGTGAGTTTACTAGAAATCAACAATTTAGCTAAGTTGACTTAATTAATCAGTAATTAGATTTGCTACCCTAGATTGGCAGCTAGGTAATAATTATGGGTTTTTTATAGGGTAGGTTGAACCAAATCAAAAATTTAGGTAAAGGTTCTGAACTATAGATTTTCTAAGCCCTCGAGGATTTTATGAAACAAACCAATGCTCTTACTCGCACAGTTCTTCTTATTGAAGATGATGAGTTAACTTCTCTTTTGGTGTCGAGGTTATTTCCTTCCAATTACCGTGTCCTTGTTGCAAGAAAAATTAGCGACGTTGAAAAAATCATTAACGAAGAACAAATTTTTTTGGGATTTGTGGATTTAGATCTAGAGTATAGTTTAGAGGGCTTGGATGTTCTTAAAGTTTTAAAGCGAAAAGGAATTCCTTCAATTATTTTATCTGCTCGTAACGACAAAGAAACTATTCATGCGGCATTTAAAATTGGAGCAGTCGAGTTTTTACAAAAACCATTAAGTGAAGAGTTGTTGAATCAATTATTAATGGCCCGTGAATTAAAAGCAATGGCAATTGAGCGAAAACAAAATTCGAATAGTTCAGATTTAATTAGCGCGGTTGTTTCCGCTTCGCCAGTATTAATATGTGGAGAGTCAGGAGTTGGGAAAACTAAAATGGTAAATGAATTATTTACTCTTTGGGAAAATTCTCATGAAGCTAATAAGGGAAAACCATTCATAAAAATAAACTGCAGTGAATTCTCTGAAAACTTATTAGAGTCGGAACTTTTTGGGCATGTTAAAGGGGCCTTTACAGGGGCAATTAAAGATAAAAAAGGAGTCCTGGATTTGGCAGACGGGGGAATTTTATTTTTAGATGAGATAGGAACAATGTCTCTTACTATGCAAAAAAAATTATTAAAGGCACTTGAAGAAGGAATTTTTCATTCAGTTGGTGGTGAGAAATTAAAAAAAATAAGTTTTAAATTAGTATCCGCAACCTGTGAAGACTTAGCGTTGAAGGTTAAGGAAGGAAAAATGCGAGAAGACTTCTATCACCGGGTTGCAGGTTTGTGCTTAACGATTAAACCTTTGCGACAAAGAAAACACGAAATACCAATTCTGATTGAAAATTTTTTAAAAGAAAAAAGAAGAAATATCATTTTTGAAGATGCTGCTATTCAATCATTGCTAAACTATTCATGGCCTGGAAACATAAGAGAACTCAACCACGTATTGGAGAGTTTATTTTTATTAGATAGTCGTGTGATTAATGAAGACATCATAGATTCGTTTATACCAAATTCTGATTTAAAAAAACGACCAGAGGCCTTGTTGGAGGTGTTGGGAGAAGAGGGATTTATTGAAAAAGTTGGGTTAGTTAGTTATGTTCACAAGATTGAAAAAGAAATAGTCGATCGTTACTTAGATAAAAATATGGGAAAAATTCGAAAAACGATTGAAGAGTTAAAAATATCTCCAAGTGTATTTTATCGTATAAGGGGAGAATAAAGTGATAGATCAAAAATTAATTAATGGTGGAAAAAAAGATCACGATCTAAAAGCGCACTTAAGTACATTGCAGCTAGCGATCGATATGATTCAAGAAGAATGGCAAAAAAATCCCGACTCCGCCTGTCGAGTAATTGATTTATCTGTTGCCAAACTTTTAGATATTAAAGAGTTATTAAAGAAGTAAATTCCCCCTAGTCGAAAATTAAACCATCCCTTATTCTTCTTATTGTATTGGTTTAAAAAGAGGGTGAGCTGTGCGCGTTTTTACTATTTTTGCTTTGGCAATTTCAATTCATATTTCGGCATCAAATTCAGTAGAGAGTGGTAATCCCGGTTTTCTTGAGAAATTTCGCCCATACATTCGACAATATTTAGGTCCAGAGATGGAGTTAAAAATTCTTGGTAAAACAATTGAAGAAAAAATTGAAGATGCAATCGTTTTGCCTAAAATTCCTGAGATAAAAGAAGATGTGACTTCAGTTGCGGTATATGACAAAAAACCAGATAGAATTCAGCTAGAAAAAAAAGATGAAGAAAAATATTATAAATCTTTTGTACGCGATCTTTATAAATCAGTAAGAAGGCAAGAGCCAAGTGTGGAAGAAACAAATGGTTTGTTGGCCATTTTATTTCAAGGAGGATCAAGGGAAGGAATTTATCGCTCTTTGGTTCTTGATGGTGTTTATGCACAAATGGAAAATTACGACATGCCCGTTTCAAGTAAAGCCGCGGATCTAACCGTGCATTTATATGCTACATATATGGGCAAAAAAATGGATAAATCAAAATTAAAAGGAATAAATTTTTATAGTATTAAAAGATTAGTAACAGAAAAGGCATTAGAAACAATCGATGCTTATGGTGATGATCGCGAATCGATTGAAAATTGGTATGCTATTTTTTCCAGTGATTTGGCAGGTAAGTTTTCAAATAATTTTTCGAATAATTTAAGAAAAAATCCAAAGAAATCATTACACAAGAAATGGGCACAAAAATTTCCTATTCAGCATTTAAAATCTGAAGTGATCATTAAAATTCACACTACCATGAACGCAACTATGGATTAGTAGGTAAGGTTAATCCCAAAATGGATTTTCGTTCTCGGTAAGTATTAAAAGCAAGCGCTCTACACCTAGAGCAATTCCGGCACTTGTTGGTAAACCATAATTTAGCGTTTGATAGAATTTATTAGGAGCCGCCAGTTCATAGCCATATAAAATTTTCTTTTCTTTTGCTTGTAAATCAAAACGAGATTTTTGTTCATTAAGATTTGTGAGTTCATTAAAGGCATTGCATAGTTCAATACCATGGCAATAAACTTCAAAACGTTCGGCTACGCGCCTATCATCTTTTTTTAGGGTTGATAAAGCGGCCAATTGGCGTGGGAATTCTGAAACAAGAAGGTAGGGATAATTTTTTAATTTAGGCTCAATTTTATTTAAAAATAGCAGAAAGAAATAATCATCGAAACTAAGCTCTTCGCCAAGCACTGGTAGTGGAACATCTTTATGGTTTTTTTCAATATAGTTTTTTAATTCATGAGTCTCTAGGTTACTTAGTAGGTCAAATTTTAAATATTCTAAGAAAAGCTCATTAATCGTTGCTCTTTGAGGACTAAAATTTTTGTATGAATTTCGTATTGTAATATTTTTTTGTTGAAGTTTCTGGATACAGTGGATGAAGAGTTTTTCAACATCGTTCATTATATCAGAGTAGTGTGCCTGTGTGCGGTACCATTCTAACATGAGAAACTGAAATCGATGATGGGGGGCACGGGGTTCATCTCGAAAGCAATAAGCGATATTAAAAATTTTTTCAAAGCCTAGAGCTAATAACTCCTTCATGGCAAATTCAGGAGAAGTTTGTAAATAGAGATCGGTAGGTTCATTATTTTTTGCTCTATGTACTTTGAAAGGGTGGATATGAGTTTCCATGCCTGGATTTTCAACAACAGGGGGCGTCTGAACATCAATAAAATCTGATGATTCGAAAAATTCTCGAATTGTTTTGATTAATTCAAATTGCGCAATGAGTTTATTTTTTCTTTCAGTTGAAAAATTCATAACTTAAACCGAATAACCTTGCCAAAAAACTGTATTAAAATGTGTAGATCTTCTACTGGGATTAGCTTATAAAACTTTTAAATTCAAAGTGAAAGTATTTTTTCGAAGGAGTCGCTTGTGGGCGAAGCAATTATGATATTAAGTATTGTCGTTACCTTGTTAACTATTGCTGTTTTGCTATGGTTTTTAAGAAAAACTCCAAATAGTGAAATTCTTGCCAAAAGAGAAGAAGAAGAAGCTTTATTAGAGCTTAAAAATACTAAGAAAAAAACTAGTGTGCCTCTTTCGGAAGAAGTAGCTACTCTTGTAAAAACAGATGAAAAAAAGGTTCCATTTGCTGAGCGTTTAAAACTTGGTCTGTCCCGTTCTCGTAATGAAATTTGGGGAAAACTAGCATCACTTTTTAAAGGTGGCATTAACGATGAGACCTTAGAGCAAGTTGAAGAATTACTTTACAGTGCAGACCTTGGTCCTCAGATGACTCAAGAATTAATTGAAGCACTAGAAGTGGAAGTAAAGAAGGGGGATGTCTCAGAAGAAAAATTTAAAGAGTTCCTCTATGAATTTCTAAAAAGTAAGATGGGAGATGTTCAAAGCAAGGTGGCTCCCTCACTTCTAAAATTTAATAAACTAAATCACCAGGGCACTAAGGTCATTATGATTGTTGGTGTTAATGGAGCCGGAAAAACGACAACAATTGGAAAACTTGCCACGAAACTAAGACTTGAGGGAGCAAGTGTCGTTGTTGGGGCATGTGATACTTTTCGGGCCGCGGCCGTAGACCAATTACAGGTTTGGTGTGATCGGGCCCAAGCTACAATGATTCGCGCTAAAGAGGGCTCTAATCCTACAGGCGTGGCGTACGATGCTTTGCAGCGAGCTATTAATGATAAAGCTGATTATTGTATTCTTGATACAGCGGGAAGGCTTCACACCAAAGATAACTTAATGGAAGAGTTAAAAAAGACTAAATCTGTTTTGACGAAACTAGATCCGTTTGCGCCTCATGAGACCTTGCTCGTTATCGATGCCATTACTGGCCAAAATGCTCTTCGCCAAGCAGACGAGTTTAACAAAACACTCTCACTAAGTGGCTTAATTTTCACAAAATGTGATGGCTCATCCAAAGCAGGGTCTGCCGTTGGTATTGTCAAAGCACTTCAGGTGCCAGTTGTTTATATTGGAGTTGGGGAATCCGCTGAGGATTTAGACCAATTTGTTCTAGAGGATTACCTAAAGGCGCTTTTAGATTTTTAGTTGTTCGATTTGGCCTTTTGGTTTAATCTAGTACCAATGGAAAATGTTAAGGAAGAACAAGAAATTTTTGAAGTCCTAGGTCTAAAATTAAGACTTAAGAAGGATGAGTTGAGTCAAGGTGTGACTCCTAAAGAAATTGTAGATTTAGTTCAATCTGAAGCCATGGCGATTTTAAATAAAACTCAGAATATAAATCTGAACCAAGCAACGATACTAGCTGCTTTAAAAATTGCTCAAGATAAAATTGCTTTAGAAAAAGAATATCAAAGAAATGTATCGTACCTAAAACATACAGCCCTTGATGCCCTACAATTAATAGAAGAAGTTATCCCCCAAGGCTCCAATTAGTTTTTGTTATTTCTTACCATGATTGATTTTGATCTCTAGTGATTGAGGTGGAATTTTGATTGGCAATAAATCTTCATACAATACAAAAGTGAATAAAAAAGTATTGAGGACCATGGCCAGAGAAAAACTTGATAACTTTTCTCTTGAGCAGATTGCAAGTCTTAGTTTAAAAGCAACTCACCAACTCACGGAGTATTTAAAGTCCCAACCTCATTCGGTTTGCACGCTTGGGCTCTATGCCCCTATGGCCGACGAAGTCCAATGGAGTTTTAGTCGTGAATTTAGGGAGTGGTTAGACAACGAGATTAAGTCAGGAATGAGTATTGCGTTTCCATCATTTAGTGCAGACGAAAATGCGGGTATGAAATTTATTAAGTGCGCATCACTCGAACCACAAAAACTTCAAGCAATTGAGGTTTTTCAAAAAAAGATGCTAGTACCCCCCGCGGATGAAAAATTAGAGTGCACTCCCGACTGCCTCATCATCCCAGGACTCGGATTCGATAGTACGGGATTTAGACTTGGACGAGGGAAAGGATATTACGACCGCTATCTTTTTCAAATGCCAAGTTTAAAAATAGGTCTAACATTTGATTCGCTTTTTTTAACTGAGATCCCTAAAGATCAACATGACATTCAAATGGATGTAGTGATTACGGAAAACGGGGTAAGGTTTAAAAAATAGAATCGCAGGAGAGGAAAGAAGTTTATGGATTTAACAGTCATTTTAGCAGCCGTTTTATTTGCCATCATTGGAGCTGCCGTTGGTTATATTGTAAAAAATAACCAAGTACAAAAAGAATTAAAAGAAAAAGAAGGAAAAGCTTCTGACATTATCGAAAAAGCAAAAAATGATGCTAACGATATTAAGTACAAAGCTAGAAAAGAAGCAAAAGAAATTGCCAAAGAAGAAAAAGATAAATTTGATCGTGAAGTAGAAAAAAAACAAAACGAGATTAAAAATCAAGAACGAGAAATGGCAAAAAAAGAAGCCACGCTTGATAGAAAAATTGAAGAACATGAAAAAGAAGTGAAGGTTTTAAAAGAAAAAGAAATAGAGTTTGAAGTTTCTAAAAAACTACACGAAGAAGAAATTATTAAGCTAAAAAATAAGCAAAATGAATTTTCAGATCGTTTAGCAACTGTAGCACAAATGACCAAGGAAGAAGCAAAAAGTGAATTGATGCGTGCAATGGAAGAATCAGCGCGCGTAGATTTTGCTAAAGATCTTCGTCGAATTGAGGAAGAAACTCGCGAAGAGGCCGAAGCCAAGTCAAAAAGAATTATCGGAATTGCGATCCAGCGTTTTGCCGGTGAGTATGTTGGAGAAAAAACCATTGGTGCAGTGGAGCTTCCAAGTGATGATGTAAAAGGAAGATTAATTGGACGTGAGGGACGAAATATTCGTGCTTTTGAACAAATATGTGGAGTTGATTTAATTATCGATGATACTCCAGAAGTTGTCGTTATTTCCTCTTTTAACGTTGTAAGAAAAGAAATTGCTAGAATGGTTATTCAAAAATTAATTGCCGATGGACGTATACACCCAGCAAAGATTGAAGAGTTTCATGATAAATCAAAAACTGAGTTTGAAAAACAGTTACGCGATTTAGGGGAAAAGGCTCAATTGGAAATTGGAGTTCATGGAATTCATCCAGAAATATTAAAACTTATTGGTGCTCTTAACTGGAGAACTTCTTATACTCAAAATCAATATCAGCATGCAATTGAAGCGGCTTTCATTTGTGGTGCTATGGCAGCAGAGTTAGGTATGAACGTGAAACAAGCTCGTAGGGCAGCACTTCTACATGACATCGGAAAAGTTATTGATGCATCAGCTGAAGGATCGCATGCAGTTATTGGTGCCGACTATGCCAAAAAATATGGAGAGTCTCCAGATATTGTTCATGCCATCCGTGCTCACCATGATGACGAGAAACCAGAATCTGTACTTGCTCACTTAGTAGCAGCGGCAGATGCTTTGTCGGGTGCGAGACCTGGTGCTAGAAAAGCGATGATGGAATCCTATGTTTCGCGCTTAACTGATATCGAACAAATTGTTAATAGCTTTGAGGGTGTTTCAAAATCCTATGCAATTTCGGGAGGGCGAGAAGTACGCGTGTTTGTTGAAAATAATCAAGTTGATGACGAGCAAACAGTGATGCTTTCTCGCGATATTGCTAAAAAGATCGAAGAAGAAATGTCGTATCCAGGAACAATTAAAGTAACAGTTGTTCGTGAAACTAAAGCGATAGGCATTGCAAAATAATGAACAAAGTTCAAAATCATAAATATGCTCTTGTCACAGGCTCTTCATCGGGTCTTGGACGAGAGCTTATTTTGAATCTTTTAGCAGAAGAAATGGTGGTATTTGGTGTAAGTTTAAATGGCCAAAACATCGATCATGAAAACTATATCGATATCCTGTGTGATCTTGTTGATGAAGAGGCTGTAGAAGAGCTATTTCAAATTATCTCAGAAAAAACCAGCTCGCTTCATTGCGTACTTCATTTAGCAGGCCATTTTCAAATGGCGCCATTTCTAGAACACTCAAAAGATGAAAATTTAAATTTACTTAAAAATAATGTTTTAGGATTGATGAATCTTTTTAAGCATATATTTTCATATTTACTTGAAGATGAAACCCATCTAGTTCTTTTTACAAACCCCGCGAGTGTGTCAGGTCTTGCAAATTTATCAAGCTATGGAGCTACACAAGCGGCCGTTTTAAATTTATTTGAATCGCTAAAAGAAGAATGGGGGCATCTTAATATTAGATTTTCAAGCCTTATCGTAGATCCAGTTGATTCAACGGTTTGGGATGATATAGAGTTAGAAATTCCAAGAGAAAAGATGTTTTCTATTGATGAAGTTGTAAGTGTTTTGATGATGGTAATATCGTCTCCAAGAAATATGGAGTTTCCTCGATTTCAGATAAAAAATGTTCATAATAGATTTAGAGATACTGTTTTAGAGTAGGATTTGGGAATGAATCGCTGGAAATATTATCTCATTCATTTTTCAGTTATGGGTATTTGGTTTGCCATTGGTAGTTTTTATTCTTTTTTATTAATCAATATTGTTTTTTTTATGCTTGCCTATACTTGGCATTTTACCTTAGAAACCCCAGGAGCCAGGGACGTTTGGCTAAAGTCAAAAAAACGATACTCATTTGTCGCGATCATTTTTAAGTTGAACCATTACTTACAAGTCTATTCAGTACACCTTGAAAAAAAATTGCCAAATTTTTTTATGAGATATAAAAGTTCAATAGTGCGAAGTGTTTCACCTATGGCATTTTGTATTGTACTGCTATTTTTTGGAGGCAGTGGGAATATTTTTTTCGTACTACTAGGGTCCTTAATTTTTGAGATGTGCCAAGCGCTATTCAAGCTCTCTTTAGGTTCTTTTTAAAAAGATTTTAAATGAACCTTGTATTCGTCTAAAGTGCAAGATCTTAAAAATTTGCTTCGAATTAATTCAGCATTTTCGTAATCGTCAAACAAATTCAGCGAGAATGATTTAAATCTTTTTAAAATAACATCATCATTGAGACCGTATTTTTTAAATTCTGATTCAAGAGCTTCAAAATAGCTTTTAAGATAATTTTTTCTCTCATAAAGAAGTAGTGTTTCATTAATGCTGGCCCCATCATTAATATATTCTTTATAAGTTTTAGAAAGCCAGGGAGTTTTCATCGCCGAGCGACCAAACATCACCGCATAACATTTTGTCTCGGTGAAAATTTGCTCAATATCTTCAGGTGTCCACACATCACCATTTCCAATGATGGGTATTTTAGTTATTTCATTGGCGAGTTTGATATATTCCCAATTCGCTCGGCCTTTATAGAGTTGATCGCGTGTTCGTCCATGAATGGTTATAGCTTCTACGCCTTCACCCTCAAGAATTTTTAGATTCTCCACAAAGGATGAATCATCGCGATAGCCAACACGAATTTTTACAGTAAAATTTTTCGTAAAAAACTTTCGATAGATTGAGACAATTTTTTTCATCTCTGAAGGGTTTGATAATAGATAAGCTCCGCCACCATTGGAATTCACCGTGTGCGATGGGCACCCCAAGTTTAGATCTAGGTGTTTAAAGTTAAGTTCATTAAGAATTTTAGCGGCTGATTCGTTTTGTGCTCGAATGGAAGTTAGAATTTGAAACGCTGTTTTGTTTACGATAGTTTGATTTTGATATTGTTCTCGATCAAAATGCTCGATAAATACTTTGGGTGAGAGTTTTCCGACCGTGGGAATGCGATAAAAATCCGTAGAGTAATAATCCCATTCGGGAAAAACATTTTGAATAGCATTTCGATACGGCCCATCGGTTACTCCTTCAAGTGGAGCAAATAGAAGTGAGCCTAATTTGTAGCGATCAAAGTTTTTTTCCATAATAAGGTCTGGTCAATTTTTTCTTTATCATTTAGCATCGTGGCATCACTATCGCAATTTCTTCGTCTAAAACCTTAAGGATTTTATGGAAATTACTACAAAAAAAAACCTTCTAGTATCCATTGCTATCTTTATTCGTAACGTAGATGAATTAGGTTTTGAAATATGGACGCAAAAACGTTTAGAAGAAGGACCACTTTATGGAAAAATGGAATTTCCTGGTGGAAAGATAGAACCAGGGGAGTCACCTGAAGGGGCTGTGCGTCGCGAGGTTCATGAGGAAGTGGGGCTTCTTTTGCCAAAAGAATTGAAACTACATCTTTTTAAGCAGCAAGCGTATTCAAGCGAAACGAAAAATATATGTTTATATGTTTTCTTTACGGAATTTCAGCATGATTTATTAAAAGAATCGGGATGGGCGAAGCTAAATTTTTTGAATAAATCAGCTCCTTTAAAGGGAACAATCCCAGAAATTAACCATGTTTTTATTGATGAAATGGCAGTATATATTGAGACACAGTATAAGAATAATTGTTGGCAATATTTATAAGAGGACTTTTAATGGAACTGGTTCATCGTGGGGACGTAAAGACGATTGCCCAATTTTTTTTAATCTCTCTAGCTTTGTGCTTTAATTTATTCTCGCCATTAGCATCTTCAAAACTAACCGGTAATGGGTTTATAAAATTAATATCAAATTTATCTATTGGCGCTTTGGTGATTTATTTAATCACGTTTTTAGTCGGAGGGGGAGCTTTGGTTGCTCCTGGTTTTCTTTTTGCGTTTTTTGCGCTTATCTTATTTTTAGTTTGTACGGTTTTTCATCGTGACCAAAAAACATTATTCATGTGGGTGATATACTTTTTTATAAATGTTTTGTTGATAACTCTTATTTATATTTCGTTTGCGCGCCTAGAATTACTGCCATTTTTATTCTTACTTAGCTCTTCACTATTTATTGGAGTTATTACTTATGCCATGACGCTTGGGCATTGGTATTTAGTTGTCCCCAAGCTCTCTGAGCGTCCACTTATAAAAGCCGCTACTCTAACATGGATTATTTTAATTTTTAAATTAATTTGGTCAAGTTACACTTTGGTACAAAATATAGATTTTTTCCAAGAAGGCACAATGCTTGGTTCTGGTTATGCTTTTAACTGGGTAATGCTATTAATGCGTGTACTTTTTGGTTATGGAGTGATTGCGGGGATGAGTTACTTTAACTGGCGTTTAGTAAAAATGCGATCAATTCAGAGCTCCACAGGGATCCTTTACGCCATGACATTTTTTGTTTTTATCGGTGAATTAATTTCAAGTTTTCTCTTTTTTAATTACGGGTTGTTTTTATGATGACAATTACTCTCACTTGTAAGAACTGTGGGTCGGCCATTGATGTAGTGCCAACCCTTAATGCGGATAAAGCAGAGTGCGGCGTTTGCCACCATCAAACGGAAGTGCATTTTAATGAAGATCACACTAATTCTTTGCTAAAAGATTGTCCAAGCTGCGGGCGAAAAGATTTTTATAGTCAAAAAGATTTTAACCGAAAACTTGGAGTCATTTTATTTGTCATTGCAGCCATTCTTTCTATCTGGACTTATGGAATAAGTTTTATCGTTCTTTATTTGTTCGATTTGATACTTTTTAAAAAGTTGGGTTTAATCGCCATTTGCTATAAATGCCAAAGTATTTTTAGAGATGTTGCTAACGTCAATGAGATACCTGGGTTTAACCACGAGATGAATGACAGGATAGTCTATTCAGATCATGACTTTGGTGGAAAGCACTTAGATCACCATTAAGGGTTTAGTTAGATTGTCTTTAAAGATACTTAAGGTATTGATTTTTAGCATTTATTAGACATTAAGGCCAAAGTTTGCTATAATAGACACTCGATCGACATAACTAAACAAGGATTTATTGTATCGAGCCTCCGCAGGAAACGTCCTCTCAAACATCAACAAAAAATTTAGCGATTTAATATATGGAATCAATGAGTTTTCAGATTTTAGCTTTGTTATTTTGTTTTTTTGCTGCAGCTTTCTTCTCAGCAGCTGAGGCCGCACTACTTTCTATTGGAGCAGATCGGGCCCGACAACTTATTGAAGAAGGCGGGGCAAAAGGGAAGGCCATGGCCTTTATGATTTTGCGCCCATCTGAGCTTTTAGCAACTATTCTGGTTGGTAATAATATCGCAAACATTCTCTCAGGAGCACTCACGACCGCAATAACTGCCGAATACACTGGTTCTCCCATTATGGGAATTGCTCTAGGTATTACAACCGTCATCGTTATCGTGTTTGGGGAGCTATTACCGAAAACTTTAGGTAGAACATATGCGGAAGAGTTTTCTGTTGTGGTTATTCGTGCCCTACAAATTTTCTTTTACTTACTTTATCCTGCGATTAAAACCCTTGTGTGGTTTATCAATACGATATTGGGGGATTCGGCCGAGTATACCGGCAGAATGGTCACCCGTGATGATATCGAATTTATGATTAATAAAGCAGAGAAAGAAAAAACCATCGATTCTAAACAAATCGATCTACTTTCATCTATTTTAGAATTTCCCACGATAAAAGTTAAAGACATTATGATTCCTAGAACTCGTGTTAATTACTTACAAAAAAATTGGAGTTTTAGCGAGATTATTCAGTATATTCGCGAGACAGAAAATAGCCGATATCCAGTTTGTGATGGTGAATTAGAAAGTATAATTGGATTTTTACACGTGAAGGATTTGGCTTTTGTCTCTGAAGAAAGTAAGAAAAATTTTAATATCGAAAAACTTTTGAAAGCGCCTTTTTTTGTTTACGAGCATATGAAAATTCAATCGGTTTTCGATCATATGAATAAAAAGAAAGTGCACTTAGCTCTGGTTAAAGATGAAAACGGTACGGTTGTTGGTATTGTAACGTTAGAAGATATTATTGAAGAAATTTTTGGTGAAATACACGATGAACATGACGACGTGGATGAAATTGAAAAACACCTCGATGAAGCCAATTTAGTAGATGGTATTGCTGTTTCCGGTGATATTTCTCTTCGTGAGCTTTATCAAGATTACGATATTAAAATTCCATTAAATGATAATTACTCAACTTTGGCCGGATTTTTACTTGATATGCTAGGCAATACCTTTCCGCAACAAGGACAAATTATTGTCTGGGAAGGTTTGTCTTTTGACTTAGAAAAAGTGGAAGACTATGTCATAAAAGAAGTTTTAATTAAAGATGTTGATGGTGAAAAGCATTTTATTTCCAAAAAACAGCATGCAGAATTAGTTGAACAATCTGACTTAGAAGCTACACAAAATTTACAAAATAATAATCGTCAAGAAAAGTAAATAAAACATTATAACTAGAGATTTAGTATGAAAAAAATTTATCCGATTTGCATTATTGGTGGTGGAGCTGCGGGAACTATGGCCGCTATTAGATGCGTCTTAAATAATGATGAAACACTTTTTTTCCCTGGTACAGCTAAACATAAAAAAAAATCTAGAGCATTTTGGGTATCAAAAGTTGAGAATATGCCTGCTCATCTTGAGTATAAAAAAGGAATAGAGGAGCCGAATAAAATATCACTTGAATGGCTAGAGAACGGTCCTTTTAAAGAAAAATTACATTGGAAAAAAGGAATTGGTGTCGAGTCATTAATTAAAAACGAGGATGGCTTATTTGTTGTTACTAGCACCGACAGTGAAGAATATCATGCGCAACATGTGATCCTATGTACCGGTGTCATGGATGTGCAACCGATAATAAATGGTAGTATTAAGCCCATATTGCCTTATGCAAACGTCCAATTGGCAGATTATTGTTTGCGCTGTGATGGGCATCACGTCTTAAATAAAAATTTAGGGATCATTGGTCACGATACTTCAGCCTTGTGGGTGGCAATTATGCTTTATGAGCGATACCTTACAACATCAACGACAGTTTTTACCAATGGTAAGAAATTACCATTCGATGAAGAAACATCAAAACTTGCAAAACTATACGGCATAAAAATAGTAGAAGAGGACATTACTGATATTGAAGGAAATGCCAAAGCATTAGAACTTAAAACAATTGGGTTAAGTAATGGTAGTAGAATTAATGTCGATTATATATTTATTTCACTTGGCATGATTGTTTATAATGAATTTGCTAAAAATTTAGGCGCAGAATTAGATCCAAGAGGTTTTGTTATTACTGATGTTAAAGGTAGAACTTCGGTGCCAGGGTTGTATGTGGCCGGAGATCTGCGTGCGAATGCAAAAAAACAAATTTATACGGCTTGGGATCACGCGGTAGATAGTGCTGATGATATTAATGCAATTTTACGACGTGAAAGAAGAAATAAACTTATTTCTCAAACATCTTAATATTTGAAATAAAACTAATTAAATGCGTAAGGTATATTCGTTATTTTCTAATGATATTGTGTTAGAAAATTTAAGATTTTATTGACAGAAAATTGACCTGTAATTGACTACGGTGACCCTTCACAATGTTAAGATCAATATTATCTTAAGTATGCACAGGGATGAATACATCTCTCATTTCATACAAGGAGGTCTATAGTATGAAACGTCTGAATCAACAATCATTAGTAGAAGATGCGATGAGTGAACTAGAAAAAATTGCACCGAAGAATTCTGCGATAGAAGTAGATATTAAAGAAGAGGCCGGTCACTATTTTACTAAAATTAAATTAAGGACTAAAAATAGAACTTATTTTGCTAAAAAAGAAGATATGTTTTTTTATAAAAGTTTTAATAAAGCTCTTAAGGCAATTAAATCGCAAATTAATAAGGCTCGGTC
>CAYWBR010000067.1:0-14980 GCA_964456675.1 uncultured Bacteriovorax sp.
GATCGAACCGATGACCTCAACACTGCCAGCGTTGCGCTCTCCCAGCTGAGCTATGAGCCCACTAAAATATGTGATTATATCTTAGAGAAAATGGACTCAATTGAAAAGAGGTTTATTTATAAAAAAAACCGGTTTTATCGGCAATTTTATCTAAAAAAAGATGTCCAAGATCTGAAAGCCATTGGCCAAAAAGAGCGAAAATACAAAACTCTAAAAACTTTTCCCCTCTAGGCGAATGCCAGAAGGTCATTGGTGGTAAATAGGTTTTAAAGGTATCGACGACGCTTAAGTCTGTATCCAAATGCCCTGCAATGTATAAGGTAAGTGTCATAAGGATAATTAGTATTAATAATAAATAAACATTTCGGGACACTGTCCCCCAGAAAAAATGATGAGAAATTCCTCGGTGACGAAAAAAAAACGAGTAAGGCAATAAAAAATAACGTAAAATCAAAGTACGTTTCTTAGCAGTTATATCAATATCTGGCCCCATGATTAAAGTAGAAAAAAGCCAACCAGTACTAAACGCAACGGTGGCCAAAGTTTCAACCTCTACCCCAAGCATTGCGCCAGTGATAATAGCTCCTAAAAATAAATTAAATGTGTCATGGTATCGTCCTAAGGCCATAGGAAACTGTAGCACTAAACGCGATAAAAATAAACTGAAAGGATTAATATGGGAATTTACATTAATAGAACACTTAATATGAAAAAAATTAAAGCGATTGGCTTTGATATGGATTATACAATTGTCCGTTATAAAACGGAAAACTTTGAAGAACTAACGCACCAAGAAACCTTAAAAAAATTAGTTTCCGTAAAAAACTATCCGTCAGAAATACTTAATTTAAAATTTGATTTCAATAGAGTTATCCAAGGATTAGTCATAGATAAAAAACATGGAAATCTATTAAAAGTATCACGTTTTGGAAAAGTAAAACAATCTTACCATGGCACAAGTCCCGTGGATTTTAAAGAACAACAAAAACTCTATGGCTCAGGTGTCATCGACTTGGGCGCATCTCACATTCAAAGTTTAGATACAAATTTTTCAGTTTCAAACGGAGTTCTTTATTCACAACTAGTAGACCTAAAAGAAAAAGGACTCAATTTACCTAATTTTGAAGTTCTCGCTGATGAAATCAAAGAAGCTCTGGATATTTGCCACTCAGACGGAACACTTAAAGATGAAGTGAGAAGAAATATTACTAATTATATCATTCAGGATAAAGAACTTGTGGCCTTTCTAGAGCGCTATAAACGCTATGGAAAAAAATTACTAGTGATAACTAACTCCGATTATAATTATACCAAACTATTGCTCGACTACACCATTAACCCATTTTTAAAAGATCACTCTCACTGGAGTGAACTTTTCGACATCACCATTACGCTTGCTAGTAAGCCTCGTTTTTTCAATATAAAAAATAATTTCCTGACAATCGATTCTGTTTCGGGATTAATGTCCAACTACGAAGGTAAAATAACAAAGGGCATTTTTCAAGGCGGTTGGGCCGGTAAATTACAACATGATATGGGACTAGATGGCGATGAAATACTCTATTTAGGTGACCATATTTATGGTGACGTTGTCAGTATAAAAAAGACATTTAATTGGAGAACTGCTCTAGTCCTAGACCCTCTGGCCGACGAAATAAGTGCCATTCAAAAAAGTGCACCAATTCAAAATGAAATTGATAAAAAAATGCTTGATAAAGAGAAACTTGAACACCAATTAAACCATCTGGATATTTTAAAACACGAGGGTAAACAAGATATCTCTAAAGAAGAAATTAATAATTTATTTTTAGAAATAGATAAAATAAACACTGAGATCTCCGACTTGCTGGAGCAACATCGCAAATTTTTTAACCAGTACTGGGGAGAGATGATGAGGGCCGGACTGGAGGAAAGCAGATTTGCCGATCAAGTAGAAAAATATGCATGTATTTATATGGCAAAAGTTTCAGATCTTATGAAGTACTCGCCAAGAACCTATTTTAGACCTATTCGTAGAGTATTGCCACACGAACTAGATGCGGATTTCGAATAAACTAAGACTCCAGATTTTCCATACGCCCAATTAATTCTAAAAATTGGGCGTACATTTTCCAAGAATGCTCACCGTAACCTCCGCCCATAACATATGATTGAGGAATACTTCTCTCTTTAAAAAAACTATATATTATTTTATCGCGTATAAGCATCTCTTCTGCGGTTAATTTTAGAGAAGCAGTTGAGGGTAACTCATCTAGCTCAAATGGGTCTGCACCTAAAACAATCCACACAATATCTGGTCTCTTAAACCGACGCTCCATTTCTAATAAACCAGTTTGTAGCTTCCACAAATAACTGGCCTCTTCTCCATGACGATGTTCTAAATCAACATCATTAGGCAAAAACCAAGGTTTTAAATTACCAAACTCATCTTTTGATTTTTCATTTAGCGGCCAGCTATCGGCCATGTGAATACTTAAAGTTTTAATATTATCCTGATATAGTGAATTTTTTAAAATTTCAGGGGCACCGTCTCCTTTATGTGCATCAACGTCAATAATCCAAGCAGAGCTTATTTCTCGTTGGTGGATCATTTTAAAAAGTGCGATGAGTCCATCGTGAAGCAAGCAAAAACCACGTCCCCGATCTCTCATTGCATGGTGCATTCCACCATTTAGGACAAAACTTGATCCGTGTGCCAAAGCTTCTTTTAGACCTTGGTAAGTGAGATTAATTTGATTTAAAACTTTATTGAGTGCGTGTGAAAAGTCTCTTGAAGCGTTGTTAGGGTTATAGCGATTAAAAGACCCCGATTCATTGATGAGCTCATAACAATCAAAAAATAATTTATCGCGCTTTTTATCATCAAATAATCCTTCGATATAGTCATGTGTATGGGCCCGAACGAGGTCGGATTTGCTTATTAAATCCAATTTTAACTGATACTCAGTTATACCGTAATTTTTTTTAGCAAAATCAAATATTTTTTGCGAACGATCCCCTTTAAGCGGTATCTCAATACCGTAATCTTGAAGATTTTTATCACAAAGACTGGAATAAAGAATTTTCATTAATTTATTTATTTAAAAAGCGCGTGAACAAGTTATATTGGCCCATGCTTGCATAAATGGATCATAGTAATTTGAAAAAACCGTAGCATCGGCCCACTGACCTGGGTAAATAACTAAATTATTAATCCATGAATTTAGAACAACCCCAGAAGTTGTCCGCCCAAAAGCAGTACCAGAACAAACTATAGGAAACATCGCTGTATTAAAAACACGAGTAGTCGCGATATCTCGGTTTACAAAAAAACTCATAGAAGGAACAAACATAAAAGCATGTGCTGATAATGAAAATGCCGACAAAAAGATAAAAGTGAAGAATGATTTCTTTAACATAAAAACTCCCTTTCAACCAATATAGGGACTTAAAACCATGTCGATTATGAATTGACAAGTCTTTTGACTTCATTTGAAAAATCTTCTGGAATTTTTTTATTTAATGCGGAGACTAGCCCTCTTAATTGTGTGGAATTTCTAGGTCCACATAGTGCTACCGTCAACTCACAAAATGATAAATTAAAATGAAGTGCCATTTCTAGACCTGTAACTTGGTATTTTTCCATAATAGGATTTAGTTTTTCCAATATACGGTAACGACTTTCAAAATCAATTTGTTTCCACCATGGGGCCCACGATCGACAATCGTCTTTATCAAACTTGCGCTCTTTATTTACTCGTCCAGTTAGTATCCCTTTATCAAGAGTTCCCCAGCTCATAAAATCTATATCATTCCGTAATAAATGAGGAAAAAGATTTTTAGCTTCTGCATTTTCAAAAAGGTTAAACTGGCTTTGAACAACTTCAATACGATCAACTTCGCTTGCCTTAATTAAATCATCAATGGTTGTATTACAAAGTCCAATTGCCTTTATCTTGCCTTGGTCTTTTGCTCGACTTAGGACTTCTAATGGCTTTCGAATATCGATTCTATTATCGGGCCAATGGATCATATATATATCAATATAATCTGTATTAAAGTCACGCAAAGACTGATGTAGCATTTTTTCTGCAACATCCGGCGCATTAGTCATGTCGACTCGTTTATTTTCTGACCAAGTCACCCCTGACTTTGAAATTAAGCATACTTTTTCTCGCATCTTGAAAAATGCTTTTCCCATACGCTTTTCAGATAATCCAAAACCGTATATTGGTGCTGAATCAAATACCCTAAGGCCCAAATCATATGCTTCAAGTAAAAGATCGATTGAAGTATTTTCAGTTATTTGACCAAACCCATATCCACCTCCTTCACCACTAATGCTTGCGCCACCAAAAGCAATTGGAAAGCTGGAAAATTGTTTTAAATAAGCCATAAATAAACACCTACAATATTGACAAAAATTGACTTGAGTTTAGGAACTAATAGGCGTAAAAACAACAAAAAAGTATTTCTTGTAAGTTATTTAAAAGGAAACCATCGTGAAATCTAGAACCGTGGCCAAATACTTTGTTTTTTACGCTATCACCCTTAGATTTTTTTGCCTTCCAATCTTGGCAAATGAAGTGGCAAATAATTTCAACTCCATACTTCAAACATCTGTTCACAATAGTTCCAAAATTAAGGCCATCAATTTAAAAAAAGAAGCTCTCAAGCAAAACAAAATTCAATCTAGTGCTAATCTTTTTCCTAATGCATCTTTTTTTGTTCGAGATGAAAATAAAATAATTAAAGAATTTAACAATACCTATCTGCAAAGTTTAGGTATTAATAACTATGACAAATCTTATGGGATCAATTATCAGTTCAAAATTTACGACCGAAGCGTTTTTAATCAAGTCTCATTAGCACATCGAAGCTATGATTGGAATTATCATAAAATTTTAAAGGAAGAAAAAAGAGCAAAAAATGAATTATTTATCAATCTCTTAAAATATATACTCAATATTTACAGAGTAAAAAGCTTAGAAAATTCTCTCGAAAAAGCAGAAGCATCTACAAAGGAAGCAAACCTAGGTTTCCAACTTGGATCAAAAACAAAAATTGATGTTTTAAGAGCAAATGCAAATCTAATGGAATTAAAATCAGAAATCACACGAGCAAAACTAGACAAACAAAATTCATTATCAAACTTCCTTGCTTTAAGCGATGTCCCTCAGGATCAGCTTTTATACTTTGAAAACTTAAATGAAATTGAATTACAAAATGAACTTTTCAAAAACATGCAACTTGAAAAATCCATATCAAAATTCAATTCCGTACAAAGAACCCTAAACAATGATCTTATTGAGCTAAACTTAGAAGAGCAATACCTCACTAAGGAAAAAGACCAAATTAATGCCAATGCATTTCCAACTCTAAAACTCGAAGGAAGCTATCAAAACCAAGAATCTAGTTATCGCAATTTATTCTCATCCCCCAATCGCTCTCACTCTGTAGCACTCATACTAGAAATACCTATCAATTTAGGAGGACAACTTATTTCTCAAACGTTGGAGCGCTATTATGCAATTCATGCACAAAACCATGAAATAAAACTTAAGCAAAAAACCTACCAACAAAAAATAAAGAATTCGAGCTTGAACATAGAATCTCTAATTTCGTTAATAGAATCATTAAAAATTAACAGTGAACAATTTGATGAGTTATATCGATTAACCGCAATCTCATACAAACTAGGAAAAGCTTCTTTTTTAGAACTATTAGACGTTCAAGACAATTTAATAAATGCCAAACTTAAATACCAGGAAAACTCTATTAATTTGTTAAACGAATTATTTGAAGATGAAATTTTGACTCAACCACTAATGGAAAACCTATGAAAATTAATACAATTAAAACTATATCCCTTTATTTAATCTGTGTATTTATTCAATCTTGCTCAAATAAGATTGAAGTAAACCATCATAAAGTGAGTAAACAAACCGTAGAAAAAACAGTATCAACGATTAATTCTGGAACAATTGAAGCACAAAAAGAGGCGGAACTTTCGTTTGGTACAATCGGTAGAATTAGCAAAACCCATACAAGCCTTGGCAAAAAAGTAAATCAGAATGAAATATTGGCCGAATTAGAAAATGATGATCTAAAAGCAATTTACCAAGAAAGTATAAAAGAATTTGACAGATCTTACGAGTTTTACAAAAGCGGCTTAATTTCAAGTGCAGCTCTAGAAGCTAGTTCTAAAGCAAAAGAGATGGCAAAGGCCAACTTAGAGAAAACCATTATTCGGGCACCATTTAGTGGATTAATCTCGGCGTTTGAATTAAAAGTCGGAGAATTTTATCAAACAACAAGAAGCGACCAGAAATCATCCATAAAGCTTATCGACATGGAAAAGCGACTTGTAAAAGGTGAGATAGATGAAGTTGATTTATATCTTGTTAAGATTAATCAAAAAGCAAGGATAAAGATCCCTGCTATGGAAAGACGGATTTTTGAAGCCAAAGTAATTAAAGTCGTTCCTTTTGTATCCACAGCTAAGGATCAAGATCGCACAAGTCAAATTGTTTTAGAAGTTGTAAATAATGACGTTCTTCTTCCTGTTGGAGCTTCCGCTGATGTGGAAATCATTATAGATAAAAAATCCGACACCCTAGCAATTCCCACTACAGCAATTCAAGGATCTAAAAATAATCGCTTTGTTTATATAATTGAAAATGACAAAACTCAAAAGAAACAAGTTAAAATTGGACTTGCCAATTACGACAAGAGTGAAATTTCAGATGGTCTAAAAATTGGCGATCAAATTTTATTACCTGGTGAAAAATACGAAATGAGTGAAAATTTAAAAGTAAAAATTTTGCAGTAATAAAGAATTAAAATATGTCACTTATAAGAATTAGCAATATAAATAAAGCATTTAAGATGGGCGAAGAGACCCTAAATGCACTCAATAATTTGAACTTAATCATCAATGAAAAAGAGTTAGTCTCAATCGTTGGAACTAGCGGCTGTGGCAAATCTACTTTGATGAATATCCTCGGTCTTTTAGACCTACCCAGTTCTGGTAGTTACTTCTTAGATGGTTTAGATGTTTCACATATGAGTGACGATGAATTATCCGACATACGAAATAAAAAAATTGGATTTGTCTTTCAAAGTTTCAATTTGTTACCTAGAGCAAGTGCACTACAAAATGTTGAACTTCCGCTTTTATATAATAGCGGCCATAATTACACGGAAAAAGACATTCGAGAGCTAGCAACCAAGGCATTAAGAAGAGTTGGTTTAGAAAACCGAATGCATCATCGCCCAAATGAGCTCTCCGGTGGACAGCGACAAAGAGTGGCAATTGCCAGAGCTTTAGTTAATGACCCTTTACTCATCCTTGCTGATGAGCCCACCGGTGCCCTAGATTCAAAAACTTCCATTGAGATATTAGATCTATTTAACGAACTAAATCAAAATGGTGTCACCGTTTTAATTGTTACCCATGACCAAAAAATAGCAGATCGTTGCAACAGAATAATAAGAATGAGTGATGGCAAAATAATTAATGATGACTTTGCAATTGGGAGTTCATCATGAGAATGAAACAAATTATTATTCAATCTTACGATGCTCTTTTAGCAAACAGACTCCGCTCCCTATTAACCATGCTAGGGATGATCATAGGGGTTTCTGCAGTAATTTTACTCGTCAGTGTGGGAACTGGTGCAAAAAGATATATAACAAATGAGTTTGAAAGCCTTGGAACAAATATAATTATTATTCAACCTGGAAAAACTGATAAAAAAGGCAATATGGGACCTCCTGTATCGTCATCAAAAGGAAAACTCACAACCAGTGATGTCGATGCACTTTTAAAAAGATCTCAACAGCTATCTGCAGTTTCTGGACTCATGTTTGGTGCTGCAACTGTAAAAAATGACGATGCCACATCCAATGTCAATGTAATCGGATGTTCTGATCAGTTTATTAAAATCATCACCATGAATATATATGAAGGACAATTTATCTCTAGTGAAGACGAAGATTCGGGACGAAGAGTCGTTGTTCTTGGATGGTCCATTAAAGAAAATCTTTTTGGTAGTGAAAATGCTTTAGGAAAGTTGGTAAAAATTAATGAGTCAGAGCATCGTGTAATTGGAATTATAAAGCCCACTGGTGATAAGCTTGGATTTAACGTTGATGAAATTGCTTTTATTCCTACGAAATCCGCACTTAGGCTGTTTAACACTACAAACCTTTTTGGTATTCGCGCGAGCGCAAAATCGAGAAGTGGAATGGATAATGCCGTTGACGAAATAACTGAATTACTAAAAGAAAGAAGAGATGGTGAAGAAGATTTTACAATTGTCACGCAAGTGACAATGCTGGAGAGCATGAACACCATCTTAAATATGTTGACCTATGCCTTAATGGCCATCGCACTTATTTCAATGCTTGTTGGAGGCATAGGCATAATGAATATCATGCTAGTAAGTGTCACTGAAAGAACTCGTGAAATAGGCATTAGGCGTGCGATTGGTGCAAAAAGAAGTGATATTTTAAGACAATTTGTTATTGAAGCAGTGGTTCTTTCCTTAACAGGGGGAATTACTGGTATATTGTTTTCGCTACTAGTGGCAAATATTCTCTATCTCGCATTTCCAGGTTTTGATATGCGCCCACCGTTCTGGATTATACCACCAGCATTTTTTTTATCGCTTGGTACTGGACTTGTTTTTGGAGTGTGGCCAGCAAGAAAGGCTTCTCATATTCAAACTATCGATGCTTTGAGGTATGAATAAAATGTCGCCAATCTTAATTCATTTCGCCCATAAAAATGAAGCCCAACATTTTTTAAAATTCTGGGAAGCAAGTATCGTCGATACTAATAATCCTTGTTTATTTAAAAGTAATAATTCTAAAATATATTTTCTCATTTCACTGGAAGGAATTGAAAATACTCTTCTTCAATTGACCTACGCCTTAAGCTATATCTCCTTCAACAAACTCCCCTATCCTCGAGCTATATGTAATATTGGGATTGCAGGCTGTCTGTCTAATGACTATAACCTCTTTGACATAGTCATTCCCCAAAAAATAATACGCACCAATTCGTTTAATAAACCAACAGACAAAGCATTTTATCTAGACCATTCAATATTTAATCCAATACACGATTTTAAATTTTGCGAAACTATGGTCACGGCTGCCCATAGTATTATGGATAAGGATGAAAAAAACGAACTTACAAAACTGGCTTCATTGGTTGATCGCGAACTTTGGGCAGTAGCAAAAGTCGCTAAGCATTTTAATTTACCAATAGCTTCGCTTAAACTCATTAGCGATTTTGCATCTAGTGCCGACGAAATCAAAAATCTTAACTATAAAAGCTTGTGTCTGCTTCTTTTCGAAAAAACCACCCCTCATTTGTCTCAAATTATTTAATTTTACTCGGACAATCTTTATCTGAAGCACACTTTGTATGAAGGTTTTTAGTTTGATCTACGGTATCCCGATTTTCATTATGAGCAATAGATGCATTACCTATTTCTTCATCGCAGATATAGCGATTTGATTTTGCTGTTTTGTCATATCCATAATAGCAACCAGCTAAAGATCCATCAGCGCGAATTTTTATTCGATTACCACATTCAGCATGGGTACTGGGTGAGAAATTATTATCTCTAATACAAATATATTGCTGAGAATCTTTTGGGTCGGTATAAATTTTTTGAACTAAAACCACATGTGCTGATCCAAACTGTGAAGTCTTATTAAAGAGCAGTGATGGCTGTTGATTATTTGCCAACCTAGTTTCTATATCTGCCACCAACTTATCTGAATCACTTTTAGTTAAACCTGAATTATCCATTACCGACTTTACACCTTGAAAACTTGACGCATTTTTTGACCACTCTTCACCAATTTTCTTCATGAGCAGCGGCTGTATTTCAGGATGACTTGAAAACTCATAAAGGCTTTTGAAACCTGGAATATCTACTGGTTCATTATTAGAAATTTGATCAATTAGTCTTTCATAATATTTTGTTCGGGTCGATTCATTCCCAAGCCCTTTGAATGGTGTTTCTTTACTTGAATCAAAAATTGCTAATCGATTAAACTTTGAAGTCAACGAAGCATGTCCCCAACAAAAACCTTGATATCCTTGCACGTTATCGTAAAACTTTTGCGAACCATTGGTAAATGACATTGAGTTTTCTATAATATTATTATCGTTTATCGGTGTTGTGCGATTAAATATGGTAAAATCTGTAGGGCATAAAATATCACATGAACAAGAACCTTTATCACAACTTCCCCACGGCTTACACTGACATAAAGAATCTTTTATTTTCTCTATTGATGAAAATTTTTCATTATTTTTATCGCGACAAAATGCCAACACATCTTCTTGATATCGCTTAGAATTTTTTAAACTTTCATACTCTTTATCTGCAGATGAAAACCAATCTGATACATTAAACATGCTTTTAAACATACCTCCGACCAGCATCCCTGGTTGATTTTCGCAGGCAGAAAAGACTACGAGCAATAATACTAGTGGTAATTTATGTAAAAGATTTTTCATTATTTTAACTCCCTTAGGTATGGGAGTACATATTTTCTATCACCATTAATATCTTGAAAATATTTCTCTAACCTAGCAAAACTCTCTTCTTTAACTGGACGGTTATTTACATAATCACTTAGCATTGCACAGATAATAATTGCAGGAGCAAAAGCATCGGGATATTTTTGTAGCTGATCTTCACAAAATAATTTTTTGACATTTTTTTGCCTTGATAACACATTCAATAAATCGTAATCAACAATTGATGCGTAATCAGCTTCAAGCAATTTTTCAATATTGTATTTTAATAATTCTTCCTCATATTTTTTTTCTTTTAATACGTTCTCAAAACTTCCTTTGCGAATATATTCTGAGAAAAAACTTACTTTTCCCTTCGATATTTTATTTTCAACGACATCGGTCATACTCGATAAATACATTTCAACGTCTACTGTTTTATGTTTTTTGTTATTATTAAAATACTTGTTTGCTTCATTTAATTGTTTTTTTAATTTTTCCATATTTTTTTCAGTAAAGGCTATGGCCATTAAATTGATAAATGCTTCCGTCTTATTGACTTCAACTGCAACTTCAACAGACTTCTGATAGTACTCTTCTGATTTTTTTAGATAACCTAAATAGTAAAACTCCCTTGCTGCCAAATTATAGATCGCATGGTATTCTTTTTTTGAGGGATTTCTTTTGTTAAGTTCTTCAATTACGGATTTTTCAAGCTGCTCAATCTTATCTTTTGGCATGGCTTTATTTTCCACTTCTGCCTTTAATGCAAAATTAAATAAGACACTTAAAGTAAATACTATATAAATTTTAATCATCAATTTTTCCTTTCTAAACCTACGACATCCTTATCGTCCAAAATCTCATCTTTCCTTAGGGCAAAGTCGTAGTATTCTGCTAATATATTTAATATGAACAACTCGCAGCCTGGCCCCAAATGCTTATTAGAAAACCCTTTTCTTGTTCACAAACTCGAACTCCCCGAGGAATTTAAATTTTTTGTCGAAAAAGCAGATTATTTTCAATTGAACATAGTTTATGAGCAATCACTGAAACCTCATGGGTTTTTACGTACTTTTCTTGAAAATCATTGTGTTTTTAGTGACTTAGATGGAATTATTGCCAAAAGAGAAGCTCCAAATGATGACGAAGGAATTTGGCACGACGACGGTTCAAGGTCCATGGGCTTCTCCCTCTCCTTAAATCTTTTCCCCGAAAACATATCTGGAGGCAACTTACTCATCAGAGAGCGTTTTCTTTACAGCGATTCAAATGACCTTGGTTCAACCATTTTTCCCCCTCAGGCATTTGGAACAATTGTTTTGTTTAAAACTGGCCAAGATGGTTTTGAGCACCGAGTTACTAAGGTAACGGCAGGCAAAAGAATTGTATTGGCCGGTTGGTGTTTCTAAATTTTTGCTTTACGTTTATAAAGTTCTAAGTTAAATTAGCGCACTCAAGAAGAAACTTAAGTAGTGAAATACGTTAAAAGGATAATATTTATGGCACGTACATGTGATTTGACAGGAAAAAGAAGACTTGTTGCAAACAAAGTTTCTCACGCAAACAACAAAACAAAGACAAAAAAAGAAGTAAATCTTCACTCTAAAAAGGTTTTTGACCCTGAAACAGGTGAAACAATCAAACTTAGACTTTCAGCTAAAGCGATTAAAACTTTAGATAAAGTTGGTTCTCTTACAAAATATGTAAGAAAAAACCGTCATTTATTCCAATAGTTTTTTTTTAGTATCCAGCATTAAAATGTCCGTTTAAAATAAAAGCTCGAATATAATTCGGGCTTTTTTTATGGGATAAACTTATGCTTAGACTTTTACTTGTCCTTTGCGCTATTTTACCTTTAACCTCAAATAGCACTTTTGCTAGTACCACCAAGCCTCCTAGACAAAAAATAGAAATCAAAGGCTTAACAAAAACTGGTAAAAACGAGCTTTTAACGATCGAGCGTATAGAAAAAGAAGTTAATTTAATTACTGCCTCTATTAATGATCCCTACAACAACAATGTAAAAACAACTTTTTCAGGTGTGTATTTTTCTGACTTAGTAAATAAATACGCTAAACCAGAGACAACCAAGGTTTTCGTAAAGGCCATAGATGGCTACTCCGTAGAAACCCCCATAGAGATAATGAAATCAGAAAAAATGATCTTTGCCATTAAAGATCAAGATGGTTATTTGTCGGTAACAAGAATGGGCCCTGCACGAATAATTTACCCAATCAAAGAAACGGTTTCTAAGGAACAATTGCTAAAAATTGGACTACATTGGGTTTGGCAAATTAAGTCTCTAGAATTTAAAAAATAAATTTAGGTTAAAACCAAATATATGGATATAAAGAATCTCTCTTCTGGTTCAAATAAAAACTCCTATTTATTTGTTTTATTAATTACATTTATATTAGCAACCATTATTGCATTTACGTATGTAAATTTAATAAGAAATGAACATCTTCAGCGAACAACATTTCATAATCGGTTCCAATCACGATTGGTCTTTAAAGCAATTGCAGGTCTATCAAAGGCTCACGTTTTCTTGGGTCAATCGATTCAAGATCAAAGTATTGATCCAATCCTAGAAGCGGAGTCAATGATTCAATCGGCACATTCTGATTATAAAATTTATTTGTCTGAAAAACGTATTCACAATGAGCTCATCGAACTTAATAATGAAAGGGATTTTAACAAGCTAGAAAAAGAAGTTGGCCTGTTAATTGAAAATGGAATCCTTGAGAAAATATCTATTGCAAAAGTTCAAGCTGAAATATTTAAAGTCGTTGATGACCTATATTATCAAGAAGCTGGGATCTGGCAAACAGAAGCGTTACGATATAATGAAATTTCTAAATCAAAGGACCGCAATAGATTCTTTTTCTACTCCATGATAGTTCTTTTTGTATTATTTGAAATTGGTTTAATATACTTTACATGGATAAGAGTTAAACTCTTAAAGCAAATCCATCAGCAGCATGAAAAGCTAATCATTGCAACTCGCCTTTCGACTCTCGGTGAAATGTCTGCTGAATTGGCCCATGAAATTAACAACCCGCTCATGGTAATTAATGGACGTGCAAAAGTTATAAGAGAGCATATCAACGAAAAAATTATTGATCCAACACTTGTAAGTAAAAATGTCGATATCATTCATCGCAATGGTGAACGTATTGAAAAAATTGTAAAAGCCTATAAGCTTCTTGCTAGAACTGGAACCAACGATCAATTTGAAGTTATTTTACTTGAAAAATTATTCAATGACCTTAGAGAACTTACCGAAAGAAGAATCAATGATGGTCAAATTGAATTTAGCATATCTTCGTTTCCAGCGGATTTAAAAATTGAAGCAAAACTGGTCCAAGTATTGCAGGTTTTTACTAATTTAGTTTCGAATTCTATTCATGCAATTTCTAAACTAGATACCCGATGGATAAAAATTGAAGTTTTCGAAATGAACAACATGTACCATTTTCATTTTATCGATTCAGGTAACGGAATAAATAAGGAACATGCGCCATTTTTATTTCAGGCTTTTTTTACAACCAAAGACTCTAGAGAAGGAACCGGGCTTGGACTTAGTATATCGGCAAAATTAATAAATGATCACAAAGGCGAAATATTTTATAATCCTAATAATCGTCATACAGAATTTATCGTAAAACTACCTAAAATCCAAAATAAGTAGCCTCACTTTTTTAGTGAGGCCACTTGTATAATTTAATTTTGATATTCAATTTCTTCGATTAAAAAGCCCCACTTCGCTATACTTCGATCACTTTGAAAAATTACATTAATTGTGTCGCCCTCTGCATAATCAGATGAAATATCAACTCCACTTCCAGAAAACTTTTGAACAACTAAGCCTTTTGCATCTTCAATTTTTAAAAAATCATATCCATTTTCTAAATCAATTTTTTTTGCCTTTATCCTGATCCATTTTGCACCAGGCACAGAAAATGTTTTTGCTTCACTAAAATTATCAGTATAAGGGTGCGCGGACTCCCATGCATCAGACAGCTTAAACGTCTTCCATTGCGACGGATTTGGTTCATTTCTAACTGGTCTTGTATCAGTTAGAAGATTATAGGCATCTATTCGAGATGAGGTTAGTGTTTTACCTCTAAGACCTGCAACAGGAACTCCTGTCATCACCACTCTCTCGCGCAGCTGCCCTAGATCCATTCTTCCTTCTTTTGCCAACAATAACCCGATTACACCGGATACATGCGGAGTTGCCATCGATGTACCAGAAAACACATCATATTTATTACCAGGAACTGTAGACAATACATTATGTCCGGGTGCTGCGATATGAACTTTATTTCTTCCATAACTTGAAAATGAAGCTAGTCCGTTTTGAGCAGTTAGAGCAGCTACCGAAATCACATTGGCCTGGTCATAGTTAGCTGGGTAAGACTCCGATGCATCATTATTTGAAGACGAATTTCC
>CAYWBR010000068.1:0-14929 GCA_964456675.1 uncultured Bacteriovorax sp.
CCTCCTAGCTTCGCAAAATTATTTTTTAAAACGTCTCGCAAATAATCCGCATCACTATCGGCTTTATTTGAAAACGCTATCTCCGTTTCTTCACCTTCTTCAACCTTCTCAACATCTTCATCTGTTATGTATTCTCCAACATGATCAACAGAATTATCGGGAATTGAATTTTCACCAAGATTGCAATTGTTCGAACGAGGAATGACTTGGTTATTTACTGTTTGGGTTATATTTATACCTAGCATTTCTTTCAAGGCGTTCCAGATATCGGAAATTAGACCTGCAGAAGCAGTTGCAGAATAAATACTTAGTAAAGAAATTAGTAAAATCTTTTTCATAATTTAATTAGCACTCCATCTTGGCCGTCTTTTTGAATAATTGATAATTCTTGCTGGCAAAAGAAGTTACCGTTGGGCTGGAATATACTGATGGTCAAACTATTTGGCCGAATAATGGATTCTTTGATTAATTTTATCAAATCAAAAGGCCCGGATTTATTTTGGGTTAAGGAAAATGTTTTTATTAAAAGTTGATTTCCTTCTTGATCTTTTAATTGAAAAGTTATTTTAGAAAAAACGGAAGCATTTCTAATTTCTAACTGAGTAAAGTTACCAGCAGTCTCTGACCATTGATCAATTAGTGGCGATTGGTGTTTTCCAAATTGACCATAAATCGCTATAGATTTTTTTTCACAAGATTTATCGCTATTTTTTTCTGCATAGGCATTTGTGAGCAGTAAGAGACTTAGAAATAATAAAAAAATACGCACGTACTTCTCCGGTAAAATGAGCGATTGATTAACTATAATTCTAAAAAATAATCGGGGCAAGATTGTGAGCTTTTGCCGCACTTATAGGTATTAATTTTTAACTCCAGAAGCCATGTCAATTCTTTCAAAATTTTTGATTGCCAAGGAGGCAAATAGATCTTCTTTTTGAAATGGTGATTTAATCAAGGTATCGATTAATTGCATTCTTTCATGGAGTGAATTGCACTCTAGCAATATTTGCTTTATCTCTACGTCTTGAATTAATAAGAGAGCGATATGGTCGATTAATTTTTGAGGAGTATCAAGCTCGGCCATAAAATCTTTCCGTTCTTTATCGCTAGGAATATGTTTATAGAGCCATTCACTTAAAATCAGAGAAAACTTTTCTAGTCGACCTTGGGAATTAAAAGGTCCGTGATCAATATCTGAATATAAGCTGGCTTCAAATATTGGATAAGGTATTTGTTGGCGTATCTTGTCTAAATATACTCTGCGAATTCCTTTTATAGTTACTTTCAATGTGCCATCTTTTCTCTCATCAATTGAGATAATTTTTCCCATGGTACCAATTGGTTTTGAGTTTTCTGACTGATACCAAAGGGCCAGCGGAATATCTTCTGTGGAGCAAGCGGTAATCAGTTTGCGAGAAGGAGGGTCGCTGATTATTAAAGGTATTACCGTCGTAGGGTAAAAGACGTTGTCGAATAGATACAGCGTAGGTAGGATAAATTGTCCCATAATTAATATTAAACCTATTTCGGAAATGAGGATTTTAATTATTATTGGAATCTCTTTTTAGCTACTTATAGAGGTAAATGAAATCTTAATGTGGCAATTATTTGAGGAATGTATGCTTAGGTTAAATCCATATTTATCAGAACGAGTTTGGGGGGGAGACACCCTAAAGAAATTAAAAAATATTCCTTTTGAATTATTTCCAAAACCACTTGGTGAGTGTTGGGAAGTTTCAACTCATAAAGACGGTGTCTGTTCTGTTGCTCTGGCAGCAGAACACAACCTTAGGCTCAATGAATATTTAGGCCGGGAGTTGAGTTATCTTGTAAAATTTATTTCTTGCGAAGACTCTCTCTCGGTACAGGTTCATCCAGGGGACGAGTACGCACTTTTACATGAAAATTCTAGAGGGAAAACGGAATGTTGGCTGATTCTTGATGCTAAAGAGGGTGCCGGTTTATATCTTGGGTTTAAACCAGGTGTGACTAAAGAGGATTTTCAACGAATTATTGATAATAAGGAAAATGCAGCTGACGCCTTAAATTTTTATAGCGTCAAAAAAGGAGATTTTTTCTTTGTTCCCCATGGATCAATTCATGCACTTGGAGAGGGGGTAACATTAGTTGAGATCCAACAGTCATCAGGGGTAACTTATCGGGTTTGGGATTGGAATCGTGTGGGGTTAGATGGAAAACCTCGAGAACTACATGTAAAAAAATCTTTTGATGTTTTAAATTTTGCGCCAGAAAAAAATGTACTTGAATTTTTTCAATATGAGGAAAACGTATTTTTAACAACAGAAAAAAAACTAGTAGATCATCCCGACTTTAAGGTCGTGCATTTTAAATTAAATCAAGGTGAATCCGTTACTTTGAAAAATTTGAAAAATTCCACAAGTATCATAGTTTTGAATGGGCGATTTTTTAATGATGGAATTGAAGCAGTAGAGTTCACCAGCTTTTTATGTGCCAGTGATTTGGAAATTAAACTTGATTGTTTGGAAAACGGAAATTTTCTAGTTGTATCAGAATAAAAAAGCCCAGCAGCACGTATTGGGGGCGAGTGCCGGGCCTTTACCTAACTTCCAAGGGGGGATGGAAGAATATTCTAAATTAATTTACAACTTAAAGGGTAAGTTATTTCATGTCCTGTAGGTGCTTTGATTACAATATAGTCTTCAACTTCTGAAAAGTGTTTAACGTCTTTAACGAAAATAGTGTGTTTGTGATTTTCAAAGCTAACTGTTTTTGAAAATCCTGATCCTGATTTTTTGGTTCTGCTTTGAACTGATGCAAGTTTTCTAGATAATTCAGCATCACCTTCTTTAAAAAATGATATCTCATTATCTTGTATTTCAATTATTTTATTCATCCTTGGCGTATGACAAATCAAATTGGCCTGTGTACTTCCAATATATGTAAAAAATATTGCTACTGATAAAATAAATAAAGATTTTTTCATAAATCACCTCATTTGCAATTATAAATAGCAATAAGAGTGCCAAAGACAATGAAAGCATAGTCCCTAAAATAATTAGAGACTTAGCAGAAAGTGATTGGTAAGACCGTCTAAAAAATATGAATAAAATTTAAAGAGTGTCGAATAAATAGACACAAGATATCGCCACATAATACGAATATCTCTAAGGTACAATTTCAAACGCATAGAAAACTGTTTTTTGAAATACGCTAAAATTATTATCACTCACTAACACTAGAGTAGAGTTCCCATTCGGTAGCTTTGGGCCAATAACGATTCCTTCGATATTATCGAGAATAGGATGTTCTTTTGATAGCTTTGGAAGGATATCATCGAGGTTTAAAACTAGAGTTTTTTCAATAGCATTTATCTTTTGGTTTTTAAGACTTTCTATATTTTTAATGTCAGTTGTATTATTAGTGATTTTACAAAGAAAAATTTTGACAATCGTTTTTTTTGCCAATGGTAGATAACTTCTTTCCATAGAGAGAAAACTTGTTTGGTCAAAAAGTGCAATATCCACAAGTCCTGTTTCGCCAGCAACTAAACCCGCAACAGACTCAGACTGAACCTTATCGAGCTCATAAGCAAATTCCCTCTTTGCTGAATTATTTTCAAATTCGATCAGTCGAACTTTTGAGGCAAATTTTGGAGTAGTAATCGAACCGTCTTGCAAGAGAGCTTCTTCGGTTCCAAGAAAAAAATGAGCACTATTGGGGGTAGAGGCTAACACTTCAAATGCTAAATTATTTCTAACTCCACGTGAATCAGGTTTATCAGCATTAGGTAAAAACTTTTCAGGAATATCAATGCTTTTTTTAAAATTACCCTGGAGATCAAAACTGAATAATTCCGGATTAATTTGTGGATTACGATTAATATCACCTTCAGAGGAAACGTAAAGAGTATCGCCAATTAATGTTAAGCCTTCAAAGTCAACAGTCTTTTTTTCAAAAGTTTTTTGATCTTTATTTTTTAAAATGACAACGTTTTTTGGAGTAACAAGAAATTTACTATCAGAAATAGTCATATCGAATTCATAAAAACGAGCAGAGTTTTTTTGACTTCTATCGTCACTTATGGCCAAAAGCACTTGGCGAGTATGATCATAGAATAACCCAGATAAACCGCCAACCTCAGTTTCCTTAAATTTATCGCCTGTTTTATATATTTGATCTCCAATAAACTTTAAACTCATTGATTGAGACGAGAAACTAAGTAATAGAGAGGTAAAAATGATTAGTTTTTTCATTATGAACTTTCCTTATGCAAACGAGGCTTCTATCATAAATAGATATTTTATTTGTTATTATTTTAGGCATTAAATTACCGAGACGACTATGAAAAAATTACTTTATTTTATAATACTAAGTCATATTTTTTTCACAAATTTCACACATGCAGAGAATCCAGAAAAATGGGACAAGGTTTTAGAAGGAATAATTAAAAAAACAGGTCACGAAAAAAGCAATTTAGGATTAATTGTTGAAGATGGAGATAATATTGTTTTTTCACATAATGCCGATAAGCAATTTGTGCCTGCATCTTTAACCAAATTAGTAACTGCTGGCGCACTGTTGAAAAATGTTCCTTTAAATACAAAATTTAAAACATTATTAAAAACTTCAGCAAAGATTGATAAAGGTGAATTGTTGGGAGATTTATGTCTTCAAGGAGGAGGGGATCCATCATTTGTTTCTGAAAAGATGTGGTTTTTAGTAAATGAAATTACCCGCTTTCAATTAAAAAAAATAAACGGAAATATTGTTGTAGATAGTACGCGGTTTGATCGAGAGATATATGATGGTGGACGCGATAGTGTTCGAGTTGATAGAGCGTATGATGCTCCGATTTCTGCCATGTCATTTAATTGGAATGCCGTAAATGTTTTTGTAAAACCAGGAATTGTTGGCAAGGCAGCAGATGTTTTTATTGATCCTGAGAATTCATTTGTTGAAATTGATAATCAGACAAAAACAGTTGAGAAGGATTTTGTAAAATCGATTTTAGTTGAAAGAAAGACTAAGAAAATTCAAAAAAATGGTAAAATAGAGTTTGTAGATACAATTATTGTTTCTGGGCATATTGGAAAAAAAACACCGGAGCAAGTATTTTATAAATCAATCACCGACCCCGATGTTTGGAGTGGGGTTCAATTAATAAATTTTCTAAAACAAAGAAACATTGATGTTTCTGGCCAAGTGGTTTCTGCCCAATGTGGAGAACATGATTTAGTATTGGGAGAAGTCGCGTCTAAAAATTTTTCAGAAATGGTTTCAGACATGCTTAAGTTTTCAAATAATTTTGTGGCAGAAATGCTAGTTAAAAATTTAGGAGCTCTCAATGGGGCGAAGCCATCGACTATGAAGGAAGGTATTGAAGTTTTGAAAAAATATCTGGATGAAATAGGAATACCTAGAGACAGATATAATTTAGAAAATGTCTCGGGCCTTACACGCGATAATAGATTTTCTGTTTCTCAATTAAATATCGTTCTTAAGAAATCAATGAATGATTTCAATATATATCCTGAATTTGTATCAGGGCTTGCAATCTCTGGAGTTGATGGAACATTGAAATCTCGCTTTAAAAACATACCAAATCCGCCAAAAATCAGGGCCAAGACTGGCTACCTAGATGGTGTCGTTGGATTGTCCGGTTATCTAGATCTAAAAGGGCGCACTCCATTGATATTTACTTTTATTTATAATGGTGGATATGAAAGAGCTTTAAGTGCAAGAGACCTTTTTGATGAATTACTAATAGCTTTAAATAATAGCTATCAAAATAAATAGGAAATAGTTCAATATGAATTTACAAACAAAGTATAATCAAACATTAACTCGAGAAGAATTAGAAAATGGTCTGAAGGTAGCGAGGGGAGAAGCTCCAAGTGATATTACACTAATAAATGTAAAAATACTCGATTTAGTCTCAGGAGAAATTTATCCTTCTGCAATCGCTATTTCTGGAAAATTTATAGCAGGCATTGGGGCAGAATATGAAAAATTTTCTAGCAAGCGGGTAATTGATTGCGCTGGTAGAACAGTTGTTCCTGGTTTTATAGATGGGCACGTTCATATTGAATCTTGTATGATGACTCCTTTTGAGTTCGAAGCTATGACATTGCCTCTAGGGACAACTACCGCGGTATGTGATCCGCATGAAATAACCAATGTCATGGGGGAAAAAGGTTTTGAGTGGTTTTTACGTTCAAGTGAACTCATGGATCAAAACTTTTTTGTACAAGTGTCATCTTGTGTTCCCGCGCTTCCCGGTTTTGAAACAAATGGCAGTGAATTTAAACTGTCTTCAATGAAAGAATATAAAGATCATCCGCATGTACTAGGATTGGCGGAGATGATGAATTTTCCCGGGGTAATTTATGGTGATAAAAATGTGCTTGATAAAATTGAATCATTTCAGGATTTAAATTTAGATGGTCATGCTCCACTACTAAGGGGAACGGGTCTTAATGCATATATTTTCTCCGGTGTACGCAATTGTCATGAGACAGTTCTTTTGGATGAAGGAAGAGAGAAACTCCAAAAGGGAATGAGTCTGATGCTTCGAGAGGGAAGTGTGGCAAAAAATCTTTTAAATTTATCACCTCTTGTTACTGAATATTCGTCTGTGCATTGTTTTTTGTGTACTGACGATCGCAATCCTTACGAGATAGCTCATGAAGGGCATATCAATTTTATGGTGCGCTCACTTATTAAGGAAGGAAAACTGCTTCCACATGTAGCCTATCGTTTAGCAAGTTTTTCAGCTGCAAAACATTTTGGACTTAGGCGAATGGGACTTATTGCACCTGGAATGAAAGCAGATATTATTATTTTGGACAATGTAGAAAATGTTGATATTCATGATGTTTTTATCAATGGTAAATTGGTGAGTGAATTGGATTTAGAAAAACGCATAGAAGAAAAAACCAATAAATCGAATCCACCAATCAAAAATACAATACAGCGAAAACCAATAACAATGGAGGAGCTTAATTTCAATCTAGTGCCTGGAACTTATAATGTCATTGAATTAGTTCCCAATGAAATTATTACGAATCATTTAAAAGTCGATTTTGATGGTCACAAATTTAACTCTGAAGATATTCTTTATATGGCAAATGTAGAGCGCTATGGACACGATTTACCTCCGGGGCTAGGGCTTGTTAAAGGTTTTCAAATACAAAATGGTGCAATTGCCAGTTCTGTTGCACACGATTCGCATAATCTACTGTGTGTGGGGACAAATGCCTCTGATATGGCCTTGGCACTCAATACTCTTCGTGATTTAGGTGGAGGCTTTTGTGTTGTCGAAAATAATATTGTTTTGGCAAAAATTCCATTACCAATTGCAGGATTAATGAGTCTCGATTCTCATCAAAAAATAAAATTGAGCATTGAAAATTTAAAAAAATCATTTAAATCCATTGGGATCACTCTTAATGAACCTTTTATTCAATTAGCTTTTCTTGCTTTGCCAGTTATTCCGAGTTTGAAATTAACTGATCGTGGGCTTGTCGATGTCTCGACATTTAAATTTATTCCATTAAAGGTAGAATGATGAATAAAAGCTCTTATTATGTATACGTAATAGAAACTGAAAAAGGAAAACTCTACACTGGTATTGCCATTGATCCTGAAAAAAGATTTTATGAGCATTTATTTGATCGTAAAAAAGGTGCAAAATTTTTTAGATCGGATTCTCCATCGCGTATTGTTTATGCCGAATACTTTATATCAAAAAGCGATGCACTTAAGCGTGAAATAGCGATAAAAAAACTTTCGCGAACTGCCAAGCTTCGCTTATGGCAGAATTAACTTGGAAAAAAGAGTTATTTGACTTATACCATTCTTATGACAAGAAAAACTGATAATTGGCAAGAAGCATTAGATTTATTAAAACGTGGTAATGAAAGTTTTTATACTGGCTCTACCAAACATCCAGAGCGTGGACGTGAAACTCTTTTTGCACAATACGCACAACAATATCCTTTTGCTGCAATTTTAAGTTGCTCTGATTCTCGTGTTGTACCAGAGCTTTTATTTGACGTGGGAATTGGAGATTTATTCACATGTAGAGTTGCAGGTACTGCTCTTTCCGATGCCGTTATCGGCAGTTTAGAGTTTGCGGTAGAAGGCTTAGGAGTTCCACTTCTCATTGTGATGGGGCATGAAAATTGTGGCGCGTTTAGAGCTTGTATTGAAAAAGAGGGATTCGCAAACGTAAGAGGCATTTCTTGGCAACTTACACCAGTGATTGAAGAATGCAAGAATCAAGGAATTGTTGAGCAAGTAGAGCTTCTACGTGAGTCTATAGTGTTAAATGCCAAACGAGTAGCTAAGCAACTTCGTTCATTGGGTCCGATTCTTGGGCCAAGTGTTACGAATGGCAAATTAAAAATTATACCGGCTTATCATTCTCTCTTTACAGGGAAAGTTGTATTTTTTGATCCAATTGAATGATTAGTCTTCTTCCTCGCTCTCAAAGTCGCTACAGTTGAAGTTTGTTTGAAACTCTATTGGCACATCTGGATCAATGTTTCTTGAAAAATCGTAAGGGCAGTTTAAACATCCACTCTGGCAGCAGAAGCCTCGCTTTAATAAAAACTGACGGGTCAAAACCATAGAGCCTTGCTCATTGTAATAAAAGTCACTTCCTTCCATTAATATTGGTTTTTTACCCATGGCGATATCATAGAATTCCTTATTAGCAGTGTAAATACATCAAGTAAAAATAACTATTGTTTCTCTAATTATCAGTCGATAGACTATTTAAATAAATTTAATAAGGATATTTTTATGGAAAAAATTTGGTTTAAAAATTATCAAGCTGGCGTACCAGAGTCAGTAGATCATGAAATTGAAAAATACCATTCAATACCAGAAATTTTAGATGAAGCATTTAAGAAATATCCTAATAATCCCATGTTTTCGTGTATGGGTAAAACTCTTACTTACTCAGAAATTGATGAAATGAGTAAGGGGTTTGCTAGTTATTTACAAAATGAACTAAAGCTTCCCCGTGGAGCCCGAGTGGCCTTAATGATGCCAAATATTTTACAATATCCGATTGCTCTTTTTGGTGTGCTTCGTGGAGGATACGTTGCTGTTAACGTTAACCCGCTGTACACCGCAAGAGAGCTGGAACATCAATTAAAAGACTCAGGTGCAGAGGCAATAGTAATTTTTGAAAATGCTTGCCATACATTAGAAATGATTATTTCTAATACTCCGATCAAGCATGTGTTTGTAACAGCAATTGGTGACATGTTAGGTTTTCCAAAAGCGATGGTCGTTAATTTTGTCATTAGAAATGTTAAAAAAATGGTTCCACCATGGAGGCTAGAGTCATACAAATCATTTGTGGAAGTAGTTAAGGGATCAAATTCAAAAACCTATGCCAAAGTAACATTAAAGCACGATGATATTGCTTTTTTACAATATACAGGAGGAACAACGGGAGTTGCTAAAGGTGCAGTGTTAACTCAAAAAAATATGGTAGCAAATCTTTGCCAAGCGAGGGCATGGATTGGCCAATATATCACAGAAGGAAAAGAAGTAATTGTTACACCTTTGCCGCTTTATCATATCTTCTCTTTAACTGCTAATTGTTTTACTTTTTCAACAATTGGCGCTCATAACGTTCTCATTACGAATCCTAGAGATATTCCTGGATTTATAAAAGAGTTAAAAAAATATCAATTTACTGCGTTTACTGGAGTTAATACTTTATTTAATGCGCTTTTAAATAATGAAGAATTTAAAAAATTAGATTTTAGCTCTTTGAAACTTACGCTTGGTGGAGGTATGGCAGTACAAAAAGCTGTGGCAGATAAATGGCGTGCGGTAACTGGAAAAGCGCTTATTGAGGCTTACGGTTTAACTGAAACAGCTCCCGCTGCATGTATCAATCCAATGTCACTAAAGGAGTATAATGGCTTTATAGGATTGCCAATTTCATCAACGGAAGTATCAATTAAAGATGATTTTGAAAAAGATTTGCCAATTGGTGAAATTGGAGAAATTTGCATTAAAGGTCCCCAAGTGATGGTGGGTTATTATAATCGTCCAGATGAGACACAAAAAGTAATGAGTAAAGATGGATTTTTCAAATCCGGCGACATGGGCTTTATGACACCTGAAGGTTTTGTAAAAATCGTTGATCGTAAAAAAGATATGATTTTAGTTTCAGGATTTAACGTTTACCCAAATGAAGTAGAAGATGTTGTTTGCTTAAATCCAAAAGTATTTGAGTGCGCGGCTGTTGGTATGCCAGATGAAAAATCTGGTGAAGTTGTAAAAATCTTTGTCGTGAAAAAAGACGAGACCTTAACAGCAGAAGAAATAATAAAGTTCTGTCGTGAGAATTTAACGAACTACAAAGTGCCAAAGGCAGTTGAGTTTAGGAAAGAACTACCAAAGTCTAATGTGGGCAAAATTTTAAGAAAAGATCTTCGTTAATTTAGTGGCCCCATTCTTTGGGGCCATTTCAATAGTTAAACCATCGAAAACATTAAACCACCTAAAGATATTTCCGATTCTTCCGATCAGGTATTCGGAGAATTATTTTATGATTAAGTACTTATTGATTTTTTGTATCTTCTTGCAGGGGTGCTCGTTGGATTTGTTTTGGATGGCAAGACGAAGTTCAAGAGGGCCAGCATCCTCAAAAGATTATTCTGATATAAAAAATAAGATGCTGACCTTTAAAAATTATATCGTAGGAGTTGAAGAGACGATTGATTGTGACCACACTCAGAAAGAAAAAGAATTAGATAGATTGATGACTGCCTTTAAGCAAAATTCTTGTAGTTCTACAGGATTTAGTTTCGATAAAGATTTTCAAGGTCAAGTTTGTAAAAAAGTAAAAGCCGAAGGGCTAATAACTAGACTTACGCGTGAAGTTGTTAAGGCCGAAAAAAATGAAATACCGCAAACAGCGTTCAAAGGTTTAAACGATAAAGACTTTCAAATGCTTTATCGCACGGCCATGAGTTATTTAAATGTAATTAATCGTGAAGCCACTGATTCGAATGTGGCAATTTCAGACCGAGTAGAGTTAATTTCTTTTTATGTTGGAAATGTATTACTGCCATTGCGCGAGTTAATCGTTATTAAACGTTCTTATTTGTCTAAAGAAGAAAATGGACAAAGAGAGCTGATCTCACTTTTGCCGCGATTTCAAAATGATTTAGTTGAAGATCTTCCAACTGAGCTCCATGGATTGCTCACTCAAGGGCCCAATCCATCCGCTGATCCCTACTCAATGGAGATTGTAGAAATTGGTAAGGGAATGTCAGCATTGCAATTTAAGGCAAATGAGATAATGAGAAGAGACATTATGTCGATTCTAAAAGCTCCTACTGCTAAAAATTATGTGCTAGGTTTAAAATGGATGACACTTCATATGATGTTATCCCAAGTATATATTTATGATACAATTTTGGGGAATAATAAGCCGTTTCCCATTCCGCAGTCTTGCCAAAATCATTTAAATGGTGATCTACCAAAATCTTTCAATTTTAAATTTGAAGAAACAATGGGAGAGCAATTCTTAGACAGTATTCTCACCAATCACGGATTAGTTTTTAATCAAGATGATCTTTCATATTTGGATTATTATGTGGACAACGTAAATAAGGATCCGCTGCGCGAAGGATATTCCGGCATAGTCCCATTTGAAACATTTAAGAGTGCCAAAGTTGCAACATCTAAAGAAAATCAAACATATTTTACTCGTCCGGAATTTGATGATGTTGCTCACTTTCAAACAATATTAAATGTCAAAATGTCTGAAGTTCAGTCTGAGTTTAAGGGGAAAAGAGCTTCAAAAGTTGTCACTTTCGAAGGTATTGAAGATATGAAAAAAATCTTAGGTACATTTGAAGCAGATGAAATAGCTGAAATAAAATTAAAAGATGGATCAATTCAACAAATATATCCTGGGAAACAAAATCTTTCACCTTATCTACTAGAAATAATGAAAAAAGACGGATTAACGGATTACACCCAATTTTTTACAGAAAAGTTAAAAAATAATTTTAGAGGACGTAAAATCTCAATACCATTTCCAAGTTTGTATTCTTCTCCTGTCTGGAGACAGTGGGCGCTAAAACAATTAGCAGATTTCTCCGCCAAAAATGAAAATCAGTCAATGGAACACGTTTCACAGCGAGCTGTTTTGATGGCTTGTGAAAGGGCCGGTACCTTTGGAAGTAAAGAAGTTTATGGTATTTGTGCTAAAGGAAATCGAGTAAAAAATTTATCTATTTTTTTGAGTGAATTTCGCTCTGGAGATACTTATATTCCAACGAGAAGATTGGAAGAAAAAAGGTTCAAGGAAGTATATCCACTTTTAAGCTTGGTATGGAATTCTCTTCGAGATAATACTAGTGAATTACTTGAAGCTAAACCATTTGAGTTAAATTTCCTACTGGATCAAATGTCAGCCGGGAATCCATGGGCGAGGATAAAATTGAGCTATATGGTAGCGATAGATCAAATGCAACACCAATTAGACGGCATTCCTCCTGTTTACACTTGGCAAGGGTTTTCATTAAAAACAAACCGAGACGCATTTTGCGATAAAAATTTAACTAAAGGTAAACTATCTAGGATAAAAGAAGCAGGAGAGCACTTAGGGCTGCATCTTCCACTAAACTATGGTCATTCAATGAAAATCTTAGATAAGGATGAGCAAAAAGCCGTTTGGAATAATATTGTTGATGACATGAATACTCGTAATGCTCAACTTTTAAGCGTGAAAAGTGGAAGTCGTGATTACTATCAAAGTCTTGAAGATGTTTCGATGAAAACAATTTTGACTAAAGACTTGGCACTGCAATCTGGGGTTTCTTTAAGCCAAAGCGGGCAAAATGAATTAAGCAATGTTAGCAAAGGAATAGATACTCAAATCGCCAATTTTTTTCTAGCTTTGTATAAGCAAAAAGGAAATATAGAGGAACAAAAAAAGTTGTTTGAAAGTTTTTCGCTAAAGAACGGTTTTGATAGTCAGTTTTCACTTAAATTGAATTTTTTGGCCACAGATGAAGCTTACAAAAAGGTAATCTACAAAGAACTCCTCAAGCAAGCAGCATTATCACGCAAGCTACAACTGGTTACTAAGATTGATCAATTTTGCCAATTGTCTGTTAATGACCAGAAACAATTTAAAAATATTTTTTACTCAACATCAAAAGCTCAAAATGAACTAAATCAGATGTCAGGACTTCCAAGTATACCTGAGAATGTTTTAGATCAAGTTAATGCAATGACCGATGATGAATGGCGAGATATGTGGTGGGGAATTGGATCCGGGATTGCCGGTGTCGCAGCAATTATTATTGGTGGAGCATGTACAACGGTAACGGGTGGATTGTGTGCACCACTTGGTGGTGCGATGGCAGCAGCGGGAATGGCTTCTCTAGGCATACAGATTAAATTAACGGCCAATGAGGTTGAAAGAAAAATGGAAAGTGATCTCTCGGAAGCTCAAGTAAAGCAAATGGAGGATCTTGGATTTGCCAATTTAGGATCGAGTGATGAAATACATCGAGGATGGGGGTGGTCTGCATTTGAAGCATTATCAATTTTCCCGCTTATTGGAATTGCTACTCGCTCAGCCGTACTTGGCCCCAAACTAGTTTTAGTATCATCTAAATCGATGGCAAGACAAACAGGAAAAGTGGCTTTTAAAGCTGCTGCCAAAACAGCAGTAGCCGAAGAAGAGGTGCGAATGGCACGCTTTGTTTTAGGTATGGATAGTGCTGCTAAAAATGCAGGTATTGATAAAAAAACGATTTTAAGTGCTAAAAATCAAATCGAAAAAGTGAGAGCATTATATACGTCTGGAAAAATAGATATGGCCATGATGCAAGAAAAAATAGCTAAGATTCTTGATCCTATAAAGCGTGCAAAAAGAGCAATGAAGTTGACTACTGTTAAAGAAATAGGACGAGTAACTGTGAACGAGTCACGAGAAGTAATTGATAGAAAAACGGTTGATACTTTAATGGACTATTTTGGTGGAAATTCAAAAGAGATGCTACGCTTAATTCAAAGTTATTCCGGTGAAAGATTGGCCAGAGCAAATCGTGTAATGGCAGAAATAAATGCTGTAGACAGAATTAGTAAAAAAATTCCTATTTATTCAGGGGTGCGTGACTGGTTTTTAAGAATGCGCAATGAAAGTTTAGCTAAGAATTCAGAAAAACTTTTAAGACTTGAAGGCGAGCTTGCGAAAGTTCCTCAAAACAACGATGCTTTTAGAACATTTTTATCTAAGAATATGGATGATTTAACTGAAGTATTTATGGATATTCCAATGAGAAAAAGAGAGTTGCCATATATTGTTCAGATTCAAGGGATGCCACAATTTAATTTGTTTGGCGGAAGAAAAATCCCTCTGCTATCTAGAATGAGCGAAGGGCAAATAATGAAAAAATTTTTTCAAGCTAGGGCCAGACTAATTTATGAAAGTTATAAATCACAAGCACGATTAAGTCTTAAAATTCCTAGAAGAGTTCAAGCAGAAAAAGCAGTAGAAGTATTCAAGCAATTTCAATTATCGGTTGCCGAGCTAGCTTCAAGAAAGACACCAAATGAATCACGGGTGTTGCTAAAACGCTATCGAGAGTTTGAAAACACCATGTTACAAAAAATGTATTCCAATTACACGAAGTCAGGACAAAGGTTAGAGTTTGTTAAGTTTAGAGAGCTGGTTGTGAATCCGAAAAATATTAACGAAGAAGCAATTGCTGACACAATATGGTCGAGCATTCCTGAAAAAGAATTATTAGGGAATAAAGAATTAACCGAAATTGCTCACGTGGCGGTAAAAGAACTAGCTGGATATACTGATATTAATTCTTTTGAGCGCTATTTAAATGCACTAAAAGTTTTAATTGTTCAAAGAAGTCCGCAGGTTTTAGAAATTATGTAA
>CAYWBR010000069.1:0-13645 GCA_964456675.1 uncultured Bacteriovorax sp.
ACTTACTCTTTCCGCAATGGATAGATTAAAAGCTGATCCATTTACTTTGTTATGGTAGCTTGAAAATGCATCAGAGTTAATATTCGAGTAGGCATAACCTAATCTAAAAACAGTATTTCCATATGTTACATAAGATATTGAGCAGATAAGGAATAATAGAATTTTTTTAAAATTCGTTTTCATGTAAGACTTATCGTCAAGTTTAAGATTACCTTTACTTTACCTAAACGAATTCATTACTTGAGGAATATTTTACCTATCATCTTAGTAAGGTTTTATTTTGCTATTCTTAAAATGTACTAGGCTTCAAAGCATGATGCCTGCTCGGAGAATACATGAGAAAACATATAAAGAATTTTTTCGTTCTAACAATAATTTTATTACTATCCGCAAGCTGCATAAAAAAAGAAGAGGTTGTTCGCACTTATAGTTACGAAACTAATTTAATAAAACCAGGTGATATAATCGTATCTAACGGGAACTCAGACTCATTAATTCTTTTAGATTCTTCAGGTGAATATAAAAAAACATTGTATGACGTAGATAATTTGTCAGAGACAATAAGTGGAATTGCGTACAAGTCTGATACAAAAGAAATTATTTTTACAGTGACAGGTGCTGCTTTCAGAGTAGGTGCAATTTCTATTGTTGACGGAACTTACCGTAACTTTATTATTAACTCAAGCTTAACCACTCCTCTTAGGGGAGTTGCGGTAATGACAGATGGAAATATTCTAGTGACACATGCTGGTCTGATTCAAAAGTTTACTTCAGAAGGCATAAGGGTAACTGTTGGCGGATGGCCAAAAACGCTTATGGGAACTCCTCAACAAATCGAGTCACTACCAAATGGCGGATTTTTAAACTGTTCGGACACCACGGATTTAGTTAGAACATATGACTCTTCTGGAACTCAGACGGGAACATCTGCAGCTTCTGGTATCGCCACTACTACCGATGTTTTTGCTTGTATTCAACTCAGTGATGGTAGAATTGCCAATGCATGGAATGGAACAACTGACACAATTAGTTTGTGGAACTCAGATTTTTCAGGGCGAGTAAATTTGTATTCAGATACTTCAATTTTAGGAAATCCACGTGGCATGGCCCAAAGGGCTAATGGCAATTTACTAATAGCAGACTCGACAAATAATTATCTAGTTGAAATTGATCTCGATGGTAATTTGGTGGATAGATTAGGAGGATCAATTTTAAATGGGCCAACATCCGTTTTTGTGATGCCGAGTTATTAAGGTTTAAATTGAGAAACAAAAAAGCCTGACATATAAATCAGGCTTCTCTAGTTTTAATTTTTTTTAGCTAATTAAAATTCGTCTGAATCATATTCTGAAACTGGTGCATGTTTAATTTTACCTGCAGCAATTTCTCTTAAAGCAGTTACTACTTCTTTGTTTTTTGAACGAACTAGAGGCTCAGCACCTTCTCTTAATTGCTTTACTCTTTTTGTTGCAAGGTGAACAAGTTCGTATCTATTTTCAACTTTTTCTAAGCAATCTTCGATTGTAATTCTTGCCATGAGAGCTCCCATCTTAAAACTTTTGATAATGAACATTTACTTATAGGCCGAAAGTAGATTTTTGTCAAAAAGTCTATCCATGATGCTTGAGGTCAAGTTCGTGATAGAGTTTTTCAATTTCTTCGTCATAAGTATTTAAGATAACTTTCTTTTTAAGCTTTAAAGATGGGGTAATATGCCCGTTTTCAACCGTAAAGTCGTTAGGGGCGATGTAGAAACCTTTAATCTTTTCAAAGTTTGGAAGCTCCGCGTTTATTTCACTAATTTCTTTCTCAATAATTTCTTTCACTTTTTCATGGTTCGCAAGCTCTTCGTGTCCAAAATTGGCCATAAGTCCCAATGAATCCTGGATGGGGATAAACGCTTCACGATCAAGGCATACTACGGCAACTAAAAATTTTCTTTTATCCCCAACAATCATTGCATTTGAAATATACTTTTTAAGTTTAAGCAAATTTTCTATTTTTTGAGGAGCAACATTTTTACCACCACTAGTAATGATGATGTCTTTTTTTCGATCAGTAATTTTTATATAACCCTCTTGAGTTATTTCCCCAATGTCGCCACTCAAAAACCAGCCATTATCGTCAAATGCATCTTTGGTTGATTTTTCATCTTTATAATAATGGGAAAAAAGGGCAGCTGATTTAATCATTATTTCGCCATCGTCAGCAAATTGAATTTTAACATCACCAAGCGGCAATCCGATTGATCCAGGAACTTGTTTTACAACTGGATTAAGGGTACAAGGGGCAATTGTCTCTGTTAAGCCATATCCTTCCAGGATTGTAAGGTTTGCGTTCTGTAAAAATTTTATTATATCTGGTGCAAGAGGAGCGCCACCAGAAATAAGGAATCGGATCTTTCCTCCAAAACGTTGGTAAATTTTTTCAAATACAAGTTTATAGGCCAAGTTTTTTTGAATTATTTCAAAAGCGGTTGGCGAGTGGTCGTTTTCAATTTTTTTAAAGTATGCATTAGATGCTTGTAATGCCCAAGAGAAAACACGCTGTTTGAGATCGGACTCAGAAGCAATATTGTCTAATACTTTTGCGTAAACTTTTTCAAAAATTCTAGGCACAGCTATCATGATAGTTGGTCTTGCTATCGCAAGATTATCAACAACTTTATCGAGAGATTCTGCGTACACACATTCAAAACCAAAAATTATGTTCAAAAATGAATCACAGCGGCCAAGAACATGACTTAAGGGCAAAAAAGTTAATGTTCGATCATGGGTGCTAATATTAGATTTGAGCGAGGAATGAACATTGTTTAACATTGCTACAAAAGCACGATGAGTAATGACCGCTCCCTTGGGTACACCAGTGGTACCTGAAGTATAGATTATACTTGCAATATCATTTGGGTTTGATTGAAGAAGTTCTGCTTCAATCAGTTTTGGGGTATTATTTTTTTCGTCTGAACCAATTGCTTGTAGCTCTTGGTATGTTTTAAAATCAATTGATGGCAATAATTTTTTTATGAGCTCTTCATCGATTGGCCTGAGTGCAATAACGACTTTCGTGTCAATTAATTTGTCTTGAATTTCTAATATTTTTTTAAATTGAATATCGTTTTCAACAACGACTGCGCTGCTTTCGCTATGATTAAGAATATACTCAACTTCACCTGCGGTAAGATTCGGGTAAATTGGTACTACCGTTAAACGGGCACAAAGACCAGCAACATCCATTAAATGCCACTCTTTGTTCGTCTGAGAGAGTATCGCAATTTTTTGGTGAGCAGATAACCCTGTTTTTATGAGTGCTAATGCCAACCTTTCAACAGTGGTCCAATAATCATCGTAAGAATAAAAGTGTAGAGAATTATTCTCTATCCAGCCTAGCACATTTTTGTTGGGGTGTTTTTGGGCACGCTCAAAAAATAACTGCGACAAAGTTTTTTCCTTTATCATTTTTAATCCTCTCGATTTTTGAAGTACTTTGTTTTCGGTAATTTAGAAGAAAAAGTTTAAACGTCTCTTTGTAGATGAGCAAATTAATATGCAATTTCAACAAAGGGGTAAAAATGAAGAAGTTGTTAATCTTTTCAAAGTGCAAAACCGCAGGAGCTCAAAGTGAATTCCATTTTAAAGGATTTTATCGGGGTAACAAGATAAGCTCTGTGAAGGTAAATGGCAGGATAAAGTTTTTTCCCAAAAATGAATATTTACTTTGGGTGCAAGAGTCTTCAATTGAAGGAAGTGTTCTGATTGTTGACTTAATTGCTTGGAAATTAGTTGTTGGAGAGGTAGAAAATGAATTAAGTTGATAAAACTTATGTTATACAAAATAGCAAAATAAAAATAAATATTGTATACTATTTCTATGGAAGAAAATCAAAGAGCAGTTATGACAGTGGAAGAAATGGCCCTAGAAGAGCGCAAGTTTCTTCATGAATTATCGAATTTACTAGTTGTTGCACATGGTATGTCGTCATTTGTGCAACAGTCTCTTTCTGATAATCCAGATGCCAAATCAGGAGATTTAGAAAAAATGGACAAAGTCATTGATTCGATTAGTAAAATAAACAGGCTAGTAAAAAACAGAAGAACGGTACTTCATTCTGTTTCAGTTAAATAATTATTTAACGTGTGCATTTACTAAATCACCAATCATTAAAGCTTCAACTTCCACCACAGGTGTTTCATCAGCTTCTTCCATTTTGTTAATTATACCAATCGAAGATGTTTCCTCCGTATGCAGCACTTTTAATTCACCGATTTTTATTTTGTGATTAAATCGTTTTTTGCCACCATAAGGATCGAGTACTGAAATCATTCTGTAAACATCGAGGACACTTCCTTTTTGCACACCTTGGTTTTTTCCCATATCGACATAGAAATTTTTCCGTAAAATTTCATCTTTGGTGCCCATTGGGATATCTTGGTTGATTGAATAAATAACATAGTCTTTTGCAACCGCCATGCTTGCAGAGAACGCGAAAAGAAATGCGATAATAAATGGAGTGTCGATAAAGCTAAATATCTTTTTCATTGCAGGTACCATCCTTGAATCAAACCTATTGATAACTTGCAGGGGTATGATTCAAAGATAATATCGGTCAAAGATAAACGTGGTTGAGCATCCGTTTCGCACGATAAGATAATGGGCAAATGTTTCCGGATTATTTAACTCGGATATATTTTAAATAGTTGAAAACAATATCGGATGGGCGATAGTTTTTTACGTAGTCATGGTAGAGAATAAAGTTTCGTGAATAATATTGCATAATCCACGGAACGTCTTGATTGATAATCGATTGTGCCTTTGCCATAAGTTGCATGCGCTCATCACCATCTGGAAGTTTACTTATTTTTGAATAAAGTTCATCGAATTGTTTATTTGAATACAAAGATGCGTTCGGGCCAGGTGGATGGTTTGATGTGTGGAGAAGTTGAAAAATATTTTCAGCATCTGGGTAGTCAAGTGTCCATCCATCTTGGAAAAATTGGAGATGCCCATTGCGTGATTTTTCTAAATACTCATTAAAATTATTTTTAACAATTTTTAAGCGAATACCAACTTTTGCAAGTTGTGACTTGAAATATTCGGCTTGAGCATTACTAAGCTTAGATTCAGCACGCGTATCATATATAATTTCAGGAAGTCCCTTTCCTTCAGGATAACCAGCTTTTACTAAAAATTCTTTTGCTAAGTTGACGTCGTATTTGTATGACAATTCTTGTGATGGAGAGTATCCAAATACTCCAGGAGATAATATTGAATTTGCTTTTTGACCAGTATTGTTTGTAAATAATTTAATATACTCATCCATGTCAATTGCGTGAGCAATAGCTTTACGTAGTTCTGTTGATTTGCCAATGATAGGATCGTTCATGTTAAATGCGAGCCACCAAAAAGTAAGGGTTGGCATCGTTTGAATGTGTACACCAAGCTTTTTCATTGACTCATTTAAATTACCATTCTCATCAAAAATTTCAGGATGCAAATCTTTTGGAATAACAAGAACGTCAATTTCTTTGTTAATGAATTTTTGCCATCTATCTTTATTATCTTTAATAACTTTAATGCTTACAGTTTCAAGTAAGGGAAGCTTTTCCCCCGCATCTTTTAAAAGCCCTATAGAATTAGCGTAGCGATCACCTTCTCCCGGATAGAGTGACTCGTGATACTGTTTAAATCTTTCTAGATTAATTTCTTTCGCAGGATTAATTGCTTTAATGTAAAAGGCACCAGTCCCAACTGCATTTTTTGATAGATCATTTTTGTAGTATTCTACAACCTCCATCGGGATCGGTGAAACGAAACTCATTGCAAGTTTATAGATGAATTGCGGCGAAGGCCTTAAGAGTTCGATGACAAGAGTGTATTCATCTCTAGAGTAAACTCCTTTTATTGGAGTAGTTTGTAGTTTTTTAAAGTCGCTACCAACAGTTTTTTTAAATTCATCTATTCCAACAACTAAATCTTCAACTAGCCAGGATCCAGTAGAATTTAATGGTTTAAAAACAAGTCGCTTTATAGAAGTAATAAAATCTTCTGCTTTTACAAAGCGCGATGTACCCTTAAATGCAGGGTTGTCATGATATTTAATATTTTTTTTGATTTTAATTATATATCTCTTGCCACCGTCTTCCATCTTAGGCATTTCGTCTGCAAGTAACGGTTTCAATTCATAGGGGCGATTCAGGTAATGATATTCATATAGTTGCTCATAAACTTGATAAAGAATAGTGCCAGATACGTTGTCATATGAATTGGCAGGATCAAGTGTTGATAATTCACTAGTGATGTTCATTGAAAAAACTTTGTTATTCTGGAAGGATTTGTCATTTGTACACGAACTTATGAAAAAAAACGTAATACAGATGAATAAAAAATCAGGAACGAAACAAATTTTTTTCATGCGAGAGCTCACCTTACACGTTACAAAAGAGATTTAATAATTGCTTCTTTTACTGCACTTAAAAACTTGTCTAGTTCACGCGCATCACCCGATCCTTGTGCCATGTCAGGTTTTCCCCCTCCGCGACCATTAATCAGACCAAAGTTAGATTTTAAAATTTCACCACAATTTATTTTTGAATTTTTTGGAGATTTTAATAAAACTGAAACTTTATCAGTCTCTTTAAGTGTCACAAGGAAAATTGCATTTTGAAATTTACTTGAAAATAAGTCAGAAAGTTTTCTTAAATCTGTTCCAGCTTTTGCTTCAGTAATACAAAGATCGACATCATTGTGCTTTTCGAAATTTTTAAATAAGTCTTGTGATTCAATGTTTTGAATTTTGTCTTTTAAAGATTCGATCTCTTTCATTTTTTCTTTAAGATCACGATAAAGATTTTCTACTTTTGTTACTGCTTTATCTTCTTTGTCTTGAACAAGAGCTTCAATCTTTTTTAAGATACTTGATCTTTCCGTTAAGAAACTCAATGCCGTTTCAGAAGTCGTCGCTTCAATTCGTCTTACACCTGTAGCAAGTGAAGTTTCAGTAAGTATTGTGAATAAACCTATATCACCAGTGTTATGTACGTGAGTACCACCACAAAGTTCAGTAGAAAAACTTCCCATTGTTAAAACGCGAACAGTATCACCGTATTTTTCACCAAAAAGGGCCATAGCTCCTTTTTTCATAGCATTATCCATGCTCATAAGACTTGCATCAACATTACTTGCTTTTCTAATTTCTTCGTTAACGAGAGCTTCAACTTGAGCAATTTCTTCTTTAGTCATTGCTTGCAAGTGAGTGAAGTCAAAACGTAGTTTTTCACTCGTAACAATAGATCCAGCTTGTTTTACGTGTGAGCCAAGAACTTTAATAAGTGCAGCTTGAAGAAGGTGAGTCGCAGAGTGGTTTCTCATTGTAAGATTTCTCAAACGTTTATCTACTTCAAGAGTATAAGTTTTTCCAATTTCAAGAGCATCAGCATCTTTTGATAAATGTACATGAATGCCATCAACTGGTTTTTGAGTATCATCGATGTGAGCAATCACATTATTTTGCAATTTAATTACTCCCACATCTCCAACTTGACCACCACCTTCTCCATAGAAAGGAGTTGTATCAAAAATTAAGCCAAGTTGTTCGCCCATTTTTTCAATGTGAATTAACTTAGCTTCGCTAGTTAGCTTTTCATAACCAGTAAAATTAGTTGCACCATTTTTTTGTTTTACTTCATGGAAAACTTTATCAGACATATCTAGAGCACCTTTCCAAGATTTTCTAGATTGTTCTTTTTGCTCTTCCATCGCTTTTTCAAATCCAGCATGATCAAGAGTAATTCCATGATCACGAAGATAGATTTCCGTTAAATCTGCAGGAAATCCATAAGTGTCGTAAAGTTTGAAAGCAACAGTACCTGGAAGTATTTTATTTTTTACGTCTTTTTGAATTGCTTCATTTAAATATTTTAAACCATTATCTAGGGTCTCACGGAATTTGCGCTCTTCTAGTTCTAAAAGTTTTTCAGCTAGATTTGCGTTGTTAGCGTTCTGTGGATACTCAAGACCTAATGATTCAAATACTGCTGGCACTAATTTATAAAAAGAAATTTCTTTAACGCCAAGCTCGTTAAGATATTTAATTGCACGACGAATGATTCTTCTTAATACATAACCACGTCCTTCGTTAGAAGGAATAACTCCATCAGTGATAAGCATTGAAGCAGCACGAATGTGGTCAGCAACAACTCTAAATGCTGCCTGAGTTTTTACGTCAGAATATTTTTTGCCAGATAGCTTTTCGATACTATCCATAATTGGCTTAAAAATATCAGAGTTGTAATTGTTATAACAACCCTGAAGAGCAGCAGCTACACGCTCTAATCCTGCACCTGTGTCGATAGATGGTTTTGGTAGAGAAAATTTTCCTTCAGGAGTTTTTTCAAACTGCATGAATACGAGATTCCATATTTCTACATAGCGAAGTTCGTCTTCAAGAAGATCATCTGGATTTTGACGAACAAGGTTTTTATCAGTGTATTCTTCTCCATGATCAAAGAAAATTTCTGAACAAGGTCCACATGGGCCAAATTCTCCCATTTCCCAAAAATTATCTTTATCACCTTTATCAAAGATACGAGCATCTGTAATGCCAGCAACTTTTTTCCACAGCTCACGAGCTTCTTTATCTGAATAGTGAACAGTTACGTATAATTTTTCTTTTGGAATATTTAATTCTTCAGTTAAAAATTCCCAAGCAAAACGAATGGCATCTTCTTTAAAGTAATCGCCAAATGAAAAATTTCCTAACATTTCAAAAAATGTGTGGTGACGAGCAGTATGTCCAACATTTTCTAAATCGTTATGCTTTCCACCAGCACGAACACATTTTTGAATTGTCACCGCACGCTTATTTTGTGGAACAGCTTTTCCAGTAAAGTAATCTTTAAATTGATTCATTCCGGCATTGTTAAATAAAAGAGTTTTATCATTGTGTGGAATTAACGAACTTGAGGCTATTTTTTCATGACCTTTTCTTGCGAAATAATCAGCAAATTTTTTACGTATATCGTTACCTGTTAGTTTCGGAGCTTGTGTCATACTTTCCCTCTAAGTGCCTTATTAAGTGGGCTTAAAAAAATTAATTTTACTATCCGCTTATTTTACTCATAGAGATGAAAAAAGACGAGAATTATGAGAATCCGGGATCAATTTCTTCAAGGGCACTTAGTCCATCTTTACTCATTCCAAGTTTAATATACTTAAATGCGATGCTTGGGCCATGGCCTTTGCTCACGACAAAGCGCAAAATTTTTTGAAAAACCTTCTTTTTCTCTTCAAAGTTTGAAGGGAGATTCGTGGGAATTTTTTTTTGGATTAATCTAATAACCTGATCTTCTTCACTCATTCGATATTCAAGAAATATTTCATCAATTGATTCTAGATTTATTTGTTCTGCTTCTTGCGATATTTTTTGCAGAATATAGCGCTTAGAATAACCCTTATTCATAAAAGCTTTAATACGAGCTTCTACATAACTCTCTTCGCGAAGAAAACCCCGCTCCTTAATTTCTCCAACAACATCTTCGATTACATTTTTTGGGTATTTTTTTAGAATTAATTTTTCGCGTAGTTTTTTTTCGGAATAATCGCGTCCAGTTAATAACTTAACTGTGTAGCTATAGGCTCTTTGATGGTCGTAGGTTTGTGTTTTTTGATTTTCCATATTGTTATTTTAGAGGACTTATCTAGTTGCAGGCTAGAAAATAAAAAAGCCTCGCTTATGCTTTGGCCTTTCATTCGAAAGGGTTGTGGGCAACAAGCGAGGCCGAAGTTCTTTTTTTATACCGATTATTGAATATTCTTTTTCGACTTTTTGGTCTTTTCTTCTTCAACAATTTCACCAGTACTTGGGTCAACTATAGTTTCTACACCGTCAGCCAAACCATGCTTTACTAAGATTTTGTTTTTAATTTCAGATGCAATTTCTGGATTCTGCTCAAGAAATTGTTTGCTGTTTTCTCTTCCCTGGCCAATTTTTGTATTATTGTATGAGAACCATGCACCAGCTTTATCGACAATACCATCAGTAACAGCAAGATCTAAGATGTCTCCTATTTTTGAGATACCTTGACCGTACATAATGTCGAATTCTGCTTCTCTAAATGGAGGAGAAACTTTGTTCTTTACAACTTTTACTTTTGCTCTGTTACCGATGTGCTCTTCACCATCTTTGATCGATGCTGTTTTTCTGATGTCGAGACGGACTGAAGCGTAGAACTTTAGTGCATTACCACCAGTTGTTGTTTCAGGGTTACCAAACATTACACCAATTTTCATACGAAGTTGGTTAATGAAAACAACAGTACAGTTTGAACGAGAGATTGAACCAGTAAGTTTTCTTAGAGCTTGTGACATAAGACGTGCTTGAAGACCCATGTGCGAATCACCCATCTCACCTTCTAACTCAGCCTTTGGAGTAAGGGCTGCAACTGAGTCAACGATAAGAAGATTTACGGCACCTGATCTAACGAGCATATCTGCGATCTCAAGAGCTTGTTCTCCACTGTCTGGTTGTGAGATAAGCGTGTTTGGAACATCAACACCAAGTTTTTGAGCGTATGTAACATCTAATGCATGTTCTGCATCGATGAATGCAACTGTTCCACCTTGTTTTTGGCATTCAGCTGCGATGTGAAGTGTAAGAGTTGTTTTACCAGATGATTCTGGACCATAAATCTCAATGATTCGTCCTTGTGGAATACCACCAACACCAAGAGCAAGATCAAGACTTAAACATCCAGTAGGGATCACTGGCATTTTTTCCTGTGTAGTCTTGGCATCAAACTTCATGATGGCACCTTTACCAAATTGTTTTTCAATGGAAGATAGTGCAAGATCGAGAGCTTTGAGTTTTTCGCTAGAAGGGGCTACTTTTTGTAATGACATAGGATCCTCCGATTTATCAATATAGTTCGTTATCTTTCGTTGTGTGGCTATTAGCAAAATCGAGACAGCTTATTTAATAATCAAAAAGCGGATATTACTAGAGAAAATTTCTCAGATAATCAGTTTTTGATTAAGCTGCATTCAATTATTAACTTATTTTGTGCGTAAGTTTTGCGTAAGTCAAGAGTTTTTTAGAAATAACTTCGTTCTTTCTAGATATTAAAAAAACGTAAGAGTAAAAAAGTAATAAAGCCAGCGTAAATACCACTTACGACATCGTCGAGAATGGTGCCTGCCCCATGGTGAACTTTTTTATCAAAATAAGAAGCCGGCCATATTTTGATAATATCAAAAAATCTAAAAAGTACGAATGCAATCGTAAGATGTAAGAGATTATTGTCTCTGAAAAAGAGCCAAGTAATGAACATCCCAATAACTTCGTCGATAACAATCCAGCCTGGATCGTGTAATTGATATTTTTTTTGCGCTATCTCTGCGATCGTGCAGCTCAAAAAAGTAAAGATGAGAAGAAAGGGAATAAAAAGAAAAAATGGGGGAGAAAAATAACCGAGTAAATAGAGTAAAGGCATAGTGGCAAATGTACCAAAAGTACCTGGTGCGTACTTAATGAAGCCAATTCCAAAAAAAGAGAGGAAAAGAACTTCTGGTTTTTTTAATGATGGTATATTTTTTGTGTCCATTAGATAATAATCATAGCCTTGAATGGGTGAAGGTTACAAATGGAAAGACCAAGTTATTTACAAAAATATATGTTTGATTGGGACTCTATAGAAGTTGTAGTTTCTGGTCGCTCAGCGCTAGATTCAAAAACATTCTTAGGGCCAATGTCGTCGATAGATCAAGTACATCAGTTCTTAAAAGGATATGGACTAGATCCAAGTGACCCGGTTAATAAAGCAGAGTTATTTGGAAATTTTCACGAAGCACTTCAATTTATAAAAAGATATTTTTTAAAAGAAGGTAATCCAGATGGGCTCGACTTAAAAGTTCCCAATTCACTTTATATGATTGCTGATATTGGCCAATTATTCTTGATGGCAACTCAGGAAGGCGACAAAGCTGATAAAAGAGAAGAGCGACTTTGGGCAGAAGCTATTTTGAAAGTTATGCACACCATTGTTCATGCAGATAAAGATCTTAGAAGTAATTATTTCAAAATTGTTCAGACTCAAATTTTTGATAGGTTTTACCGCCACATCTATAGAGATGATGGTAATGCGCTTTTTCTCGGGACTAGAAATGGTCATTCGGTACCTTTAATTGATTTCGAAACTAAGTCGAAGAAAACTAGAGACAGTACAATTATCAAACTGCTACATAAAGCTGAAAATGTTGCAGAAGAGCTTTTTGATCGAGTTGGAGTACGATTTATAACTCACACGAGATTTGAAACATTACAAGTAATAAAATATTTAATCGAAAACAATATCGTTATACCTCATAACAATAAACCTTCGAGAGCAATCAATACGATGATTGACCTGGCAAAATTTAAGCACAGCCACCAACGTGTTGTGAAAATGGCAATTCGGAATAATCTTTCAGAGGATAGATTTTTAAATGCCGTCGAAAGAGAATTACGAGAATGTCACAACGGGGAAAAAATATTAAACGATAAAAATAAATTTACATCTAAGAATTATGAATCGATTCAATTTACTTGCAGACAATTGATTGAATACAAGAATCCGTTCTTGGCTGAGTTTAATGAATTAAGAAAAATGGCCAAGAATTTTAACCCGGAAGAGAATGATCTCGCGCGAAGAGTTTTAAACATGGATGTATCACTAGTTGCTCGTGATATTCGCTTTTTTTATCCATATGAAATACAAGTTGTTGATCAAGAAGCTTATCGAGAGAACACACAGGGAGAAGCTTCTCATCAAGAGTATAAGAAATCACAAGTAACATCAGCAATGAATAGAATTTTTAAAGAGATGATTAAATATAAAGGACTTCATCCTAAAGCCCCTCAAGATACGAAGTTAGATTAATTATTCTTGAATTCTTTCTGGTCTATCATCAAGATCACTTGAACGCACACCTTTCTTATCCACAGGTAGAACACGGCTTTGCTCTTCAAGAGCGCGCACTTTTAATACTTCAATTTCAGAAGCTGAACATGAGTCACAAGACTTAGCAAGTTCAGCTGTCATTAATGCACCAACAGTATAGGGACCATTTAAATTTGTATCACAGGCTGCAAGGCCAGACATTGAATGATTATCTGGACAAATTGCGTGTGCAAAACCTAAAGAAGCGCCATTGCCATCGCTATGCCTTGCTTCGTGGAAAAATGTTGAAAGTCTAGATAAACTATTTGAAACGGCATTCTCATCATTTTTATTGATAGCAAATTGTTTCATGAAAAGTCCTTCTCCGATTTGAATAATACCAACGCGAGGACTTGAGACAGGAATTCGTCTTTGTTTTTTTAGAAATCCACGGCTTATTTTTAGGCCGTATAATCGTTGCTGTTGCTTTCCTAGCATATAAACCCCGGCCCCGATATTTGACATAACTGTTACGCCCTTAGATTCTTCAACACCTGCAAATAATTCATTGATATTATCTAGCGGGTTAGAGCCTGGGTTTGGGTAAAGTTGAAAGTCTTTTTCAGTATAAATTGCTAGTCCCATAAGTATTCTTTTAAGAGATGCATCCTTTTCAGCAATGATGTAACTAACTCTTTCATTAAGCCACTTAGAAGTACTGTTTGAATCTAAATTTG
>CAYWBR010000070.1:0-2076 GCA_964456675.1 uncultured Bacteriovorax sp.
AGGTCCAGTTGATAGTTTCGATAGAATTCTTCTTCAAGAGGAAAATTCTTCCCTGCACAAAAATTTTGTCAAAATAGTAAGTAAATTTACCGAAGAGATTGAGAGTTCGCTTAGTCACGATAATTTTTTAAATTATCGTGGCGATGAAGCTTACGATTTTCGATCAACACAAGCTTAGGAGTAATCAATGTCTTCGTTAACAAAAAAATTAAAAAATTTAAAAGACTACCGTTCGACAGTTGATCCTAAAGTAAAAGATGAAATTATTGTAGAATACGCGCCATTGGTTAAGTATATTGCGCAGAAAATTGCCTCTCGACTTCCTTCAAATATTGAATTGGATGATTTGATTTCATGTGGTGTTATCGGCTTAATGGATGCAATAGAAAAATTTGATCCATCTAGAGATAACAAATTTAAAACATACGCAGAGTTTAGAATTCGCGGAGCAATCCTAGATGAACTAAGGGCCCAAGATTGGGTTCCTCGCTCGATTCGTGAGAAAGCCAAAACAGTTGAAAAAGCCTATGCAAAATTAGAGGCCAGTTTAGGTCGACCTGCAAATGATGAAGAAATGTGCAAAGAGCTTGGGATGGGACAGGAAGAATTCCATGATTTATTAAACAAATCAAAATCAATCTCACTTTTAAATATCGATGATTCGGCTTCTTTCAATAAAGGTGATAAAAAACTTATCTCAGAAATCATGGAAGACCATAGAGCTTTAAATCCATACACTACAGTTTCACTAAAAGATTCCCGTGATAAAATTAAAGATGGCATTATGTCGTTACCTGAAAAGCAACGCTTGGTTCTCTCACTTTATTATTATGAAGATTTAAATCTAAAAGAAATTGGACAGGTCTTAGATGTAACAGAGTCTCGTGTATCTCAGCTACACACTCAAGCAATTTTAAAGCTTCGATCTAAACTTAGAACTTTATTTGAGTCTTCAGAAGACTTGGCCAGCTAGAAATTTCTAATTATTTGAGGTTGAAGTGGATAAAGCGTATTTAAAAGATTTTGAAAATTCGATAAATACTTTAGAAGATATTCAACTTCTTACGGAATATTCGCTTTCTCCTGTTTTAAGTCGAGCGTATTTTCATCTATCAGAAATGAAGAGAAAGGCGGACTTTGCTTCAAGTGGTCAAGTTGCTAGTTATGATTTAGTATTGAAAGTACTGGATGAGAAACTTGAAAACATTTTTACAAATTATTTTTCGAATAAATCAAAGTTTAAAGATTTTTCATATTCAAAAAAAACTGACTTGATAGATTTAAAAAAATGGAATTTGGTGCTTGAATCAATTCCAGAAATTTTATCTGTCGTTTCTCTTTTTAATTATCACGGTAAAGTAAAAATAGATCTAGACCATAATCGTGTGCTTGTTAAAGGAATTATTCTCGAAGATAAAAATCTTGCCTTTAATCGTAAGTTAATTTACTTGATAACTAGGAAATTGCTTAAATCCAATGTACTACTGACTTTTAATCTCGAAAAATCTTCACGTGCTGGTTTGTACGGACTCGTGCTTCGGGCAGACATTTCACATGATGAAAGTCTGATTTATAAAGTCCAGTTTAACGAGTCGAATATCTTACTAGGATTCTCAAACATTTTTCCTCAGTATCGCACGCATGTAGAGGCACTAAGTGATGTCGGGGAGCATACAGTAGTTGAAATACGAAGCGACTTGAGTGTGAAAACATTTTGTGGCCGAGTAGAATTGTCAAAAACAGATTCCGCCAATAAAGAAATATTACATTTCCCCTTTCTCTTTCGTCCTCTTTCAATCATACTACCAGTAAAGGGTCATCTTGGTGCAGATACCTTTTTAAAAAGTTTAGAACGAACTTTTAAGGACACAGGAAGTGAAGGTCAGAATCAAAAACCAGAATCACGCGTCCAATACCGGTTTATCGATTTTTTTTCTTTATTTTCTGAATAAGAGCTTGTCTAAAATTTATCTTTAATACGTGGAGTATTTATGCGTTTCATGATGAATCGTGTTCTACAAACTTACTATTTATTTGCAATTAGTGCTGGTATTGCATTGTTTGCTTATGGTTCCT
>CAYWBR010000070.1:2086-13612 GCA_964456675.1 uncultured Bacteriovorax sp.
CCTATTATTTTTGGAAACAAGGTCCTTTGAATGTTGAATATGTCAGTGCACTATACGAAGGCACTTCATTAGTCGATGGTGTGAAAAAACGTAACGATGTCGGAGAAATTAAAAAATATGTAGATGGCGATCGTATAAAAGATGCAATGAATGTAATAAATCGATTTGATGGAGACTTAAAAGAGTTACAAAAGATTAAAGCAATTGATGAATCATCATCTTTTAATGTAAATTATCAAAAAGTAAAAGCATCGATATCTTCAATGAGTACACAACCTGAGTTGGCTTCTCTTTTAACTTCAGTTTCTGGAAAAATTTCTCAGTTTGAAAATTTTGTAATTGAAAAAAAATGGCCAACTCTTTCAAAAATGGCAACAAATTTACGAATTAAAGCATCCCCTAGTAAAATTGTTTCTGGTGGTTTATATAATTTTGATAAAACGTCTTTATTAATTAGTTCAATAAATAATGATCTAGAAGCCATGAGTAATTTTACTCAGTCTACAGGGTTAGCACTCGATATAAAAAATGCCATTTTGAATAGAATCCAAGCATTAAGGATTGAATCCTCAAAACTTGATAGCTACGTAGAAGAACATAATAAATTTAATAGAATGTATAAGGATTTTAACAGTGATTATCAAACCTGGTTTAAATTTGTTGAACCAGAAATTGCATTACGAAAATTGCAATTTGAAAAAAACTCTCAATTTATTTTAGTCACCTTAGGTTTTTACATTGTAGGTGGTACTGCAGCATTTATTATTGGATTCTATTTAAATGGCTTAACAAACCGACAACTAAAAAAACAATCCGAAAAAAATCTAATAAATATTGTCCAGCATTCGCTTATTCCCACAGATGGGAAGCTTACAGATGTATATTCAACTGAATTTATAAATGAGTTCGAACGATGTAGAGATTTTATTCATAAGCGAATGACCTACGGTGCGATTTTTCAAGAAGCATTGCCATTTCCTGGCATCTTGATGGATTCAAATTTAAATTTAATTTGGGCCAATCAACATTTTTATAGAGCTTGGCACTTGGAAAATTTCGATGAAAAAACAGAGACCCTAACTTGGGATTTTGTACAAAGGTTTACAAATCTTGATGATCAATCATCACTCATGAATGCGCTTCGTCTGAATCATCCAGGAATTATCCCAATTCAAGTTCGTCCTGCGATGTCTGAACTCGGGGGAGTTCCTTTTGAAATGCACGTTTCCCCTGTCGAGTATTCTGGACAAAAAAGAATCATGGTTGTTTTTTATCCACTAACTGCAATTGAGGAGAATTTAAAAATTCAGCGCAATTCAATAGTGGAGCCAACTGTCTATGCGCTACGATCAATACTTGAGCATCGATTCAATCCAGAGATTAAAGAGAAAGTTAAAGCAGAATTAGATTTTGCTTCAGCTAAAGATATCTATGATGAAATGGATAAAATAAATTTGTCTTTTCAAAATGAAACTCATCTACTGAACTCGGAAATAGCTAGATTAGATGAGATGCTTTCAAAATCGTTAAATACAATCGCAGATATGAGAAAAAATTTGGTTTCTAATTTAGAAAGTCAGCGTATGTCAGTAGAAAAATTTAGTGCACTAAAAAATACATTTGGTGTGTTGTTAGAAACACGAGATCAACTAGAAGACCAAATGCGTATGCTTTCAGCAACTACCCGCGAACTATTTAAAGATCAAACTAAAATGATCAATGTAACTGATACTTCAGAAAAAATGGTTAGTGACTACATCAAGTCGATGCGTTTAATTGCCGGAACTAAGGATCAATTTAGATCTATAAAATCTGAAGTCGAAGAATTTAGAATTCGAATGATTCAGGTGTTAGATCAGTTGTTAATTTTTCAATCACATGAGAGTGATAGTTCTAAAATGGAACAATTTTTAGGCAAAATGAAATTTGAAATAAAATCTTTTGATAGAGTTTTAAATCAACTTAATGAAGTGAGTACGCAAATTGATGTTCAACTTACTAAAATAGAAATGATGAACGAAGGCAGAGTGAGTTTCGATTTGACTTCAGTTAGGGAAAGATTTGAACACTTAAAAACTAACGCAGAAAATATTCTATTTGCGTCCAGCAAAACATCTCAGCTATCCCATGCTAAGGATGAAGAAATGGTGGCCAACTTAAAAAGTTTGGTTGGAAATCAAAAATCAGAGATGCGCAGAACGGACGAGCTTTGTGAGCTGTCTGGTTTAACTCCCGATCATCTAAAAGCCATATCGGGCCCAACGCATGGCGTTTGAAAAATAGCTTCTATTGTGACTATTGCAGAAAAGGCCCTTGGAATATAGGGCCTTTTCTTTTCAAATGGAAGTGTCCGGTGTAATAAACTTTGCATGAATGAGTTTAGTTTTTTCATGGGTGAAGCCCTTAAATTGGCAAAGCAAGGCATGGGTTACGTGGGAGCAAATCCCTTAGTGGGTGCGGTTTTTGTTAAAGATGGAAAAATAATTGGCTCTGGCCATCACAAAAATTTCGGTGGGCCCCACGCGGAAGTAAATGCCCTAGAAAACCTTAGACTACAAGGTTTCGAAGCTCGGGGAGCAACTCTCTACTGTACTCTTGAGCCCTGTTCGCACATAAATAAAAAAACACCGCCTTGCGCTCAAATGTTAACTCAGCTTGGTATAGTAAAAGTAGTTATCGCTACACTTGATCCAAATCCCGAGGTCAGTGGGCGTGGGGTGCTTATTTTAAAAGAAGCTGGAATAGAAGTACAAGTTGGAGTTTTGGCCAATGAAGCCTTGGAACTTAATAGAAGATTTTTTTATCACATAGAAAATAAATTACCCTATATTGCAGTAAAATGGGCCCAAACCTTAGATGGCTATGTCTATTTGAACAAAAGTGAATCGAAATATTTAACAAGTATTGAGTCGCGTGTTGATGTTCATCATGATCGGCAATTCTATGAAAATATATTGATTGGCGGAGAAACATTACGAATAGATAATCCCAAGCTCGATTGTCGTAATTTCAATGTCCATTACTGTCCAAACAGATTTGTGTTAACAGATTTGAATAAAATGACAGATTTAAATTACACCATTTTTAATGATGAATTTCCTGCAAAAACGTTTGTTGTAACTTCTGAATGTTTGAAAGAAGTTGCTAAAAAAAATAAGGCCGAACTATTATCTCGTAAAGTCAACGTTATTGAATATTCTGAAGGTGATTCTTTAAAAAAAATATTTTCAAAACTTTATGAATTGAATTTTACAAGTTTTTATATTGAATCAGGTGGAAAGCTCTTTCAATCACTGGAAAGTGAAAATTTGATTAATGAATTAATAGTTTATATTGCTCCTCGGTTTTCAACTTTAAATGGTGGGATTAAGTTAGGGAGAGTGAATGGACAATGGAGCCTGTTCAGTAATATTGAAAGTGGTGGCGATGTAAAACTTGTGTACCATCGAATATAAGGAAAAAAAATGTTTACAGGATTGATAAAAGACTTAGGAAAAATTATTCGAATGACTTCAATCCCTGAAGGGTTTGAGTTTGAAATTGAATCAAAATTATTGCCAGAAATTAGTGTTGATGATTCTGTAGCAGTGAATGGCGTTTGTCTAACAACTACAAAAAAATTTCAAAATAGTTTTTGTGTTCAAGCAGTAAATTTAACACTAGAAAAAACTAGTCTAAAAAATCTAGAACTCAATTCATTGGTTAATTTAGAGCTTGCTATGCGAATGTCGGATCGACTTGGTGGACATCTTGTTCAAGGTCATGTGAACGGAGTTGCTGAATTTTTTAAGTTAAAAAATTATGGCGAAAATTTTGAAATATGGTTAAAAATACCAAAAGATTTTAAAAAATATATTATTAAAGAGGGATCAATTACCCTTGATGGAATTTCTTTAACCGTAGCAGATGTAAGATTTGAAGGCGATGACTCTGAAATAATGGTTACGATTATTCCTCATACTTGGATTCATACTCAATTACATACAAAAAAAATTGGCGATATATTAAATTTAGAAGTAGATATGATGGCCAAATATCTAGAAAATTTTATTAAATTTTCTAAATAAAATTAAGGAAAAAAATGAACTCATTTTTTGAAAATTCACAGTTCGATTCTATTGAATCTGTCATTGAAGATCTTAAGCTCGGAAAAATGGTTATTATTTTAGATGATGCAGATCGAGAAAATGAAGGTGATTTCATAATGCTTGCATCAAGTGTAACACCTAATGCGATTAACTTTATGGCCACAGTAGGGCGAGGATTAATTTGCACTCCACTTTCAGTTGATTACGCAAAACGTTTGGATTTATACCCAATGGTGGGTCATAATTCTTCTCAGCATGAAACAGCATTCACTATTTCAATTGATGCTAAAGATGGTATCACCACTGGGATTTCTGCTTTTGATCGTGCGCTAACAATTCAAAAAATGATTAACCCAAAAACAGTTCCAGAAGATTTTGTTAGACCTGGTCACATATTTCCTTTAATTGCTAAATCGGGTGGAGTTTTAGAAAGAAGAGGACATACGGAAGCAACTGTGGATTTTTGTCGTCTTGCGGGCTCTGCTCCAGTTGGTGTGATTTGCGAAATACTAAACCCCGATGGAACAATGGCACAAGGTGATGAACTATTTAAAATTGCTAACACTCATAATTTAAGAATTTCAACTATTGAGTTACTGGTTGAATACTTAAGCCGTGATCTGCCTTCAAAAATAACTTCGGAAGAATCATCAAAATTTACCTTGGAGTCATTTGTAAATTTCCCAACCAAGTTTGGAGAATTTCATGTGGCCCAGTTTAAAAATTTTTGGAACCAAGAGGAATTAACAGTAATTGTTAAAGGTGAATTTTCACAATCTGAAAATGAAAGAGTTTTAGTTCGACTGCACTCAGAATGCTTAACTGGTGACGTTTTTCAATCTTTCCGATGTGATTGTGGAGATCAACTTCATTATGCGCTTGAAGAGATTGAAAAGCGCCAAAAAGGGTTGATTTTTTATTTACGCCAGGAAGGAAGAGGGATTGGCTTATCAAATAAGCTAAAAGCCTATGCTCTCCAGGATCAGGGACATGATACGGTAGAAGCAAACTTGGTACTAGGTCTTCCTGCAGATGCTCGAGTCTATAACCAAGTTAAAGATGTTTTTGATTTTTTTCATGTTGATAAAATTGAATTGATGACAAATAACCCTAAAAAATTAGAAGCACTTAATAAAATGGGACTAGATGTTATTAGATATCCGGTTAAGTCTAGAGTTCGAAAACAAAATTTAAATTATCTTTCAACCAAGGTTGAAAAGATGGGGCATGATATAGATTTAAAAGATGAATCTGAATCATAAATAATTATAGAGAGGAAAATATGGTCGAAGAGAAAATTTATCAAGGTTCCCATAATGCAAGTGGACTAAATTTTGCAATTGTAGTTGCCAAATTTAACGATTTGATTACAGAGAGACTAATGAATGGAGCAAAGGGCACACTCGCGCAAAATGGCGCGAAGTTAATAGACGTTTTTTGGGTGCCTGGTGCATTTGAAATTCCTTTAATGGCCTTAAAATTAGCACAATCTAAAAAATATGATGGAATCGTTTGCCTTGGTGCCGTAATTAGAGGATCGACAACACACTACGACTATGTATGTAATGAAGCTGTAAAAGGCATAAGCCATGTTAACCTACATACTGGTGTCCCTGCTAGTTTTGGAGTTTTAACAGTTGAAAATTTAGAACAAGCGTTTGAGCGTGCAGGATCAAAATTAGGCAATAAAGGCTCAGAAGCTGCTTTAGCTACTTTGGAAATGGTTAATCTAATTAAATCTCTTTAATTATCGATAAATACTGATTAGCTTCTGAGAAAAAAATGTTGAATAAACCCATTAACTTCAGAAGCTAAATCTTCTAATGTCCCAGTGTTATTAATTATATATTTTGATTTATTTTTTTTTTGTTCAATATCCAATTGTTCATTCAGAATTTTTTCGGCCAATTCAGAAGAAATATTGTCACGCTTCATTAGACGCTCTTTTTGTGTGTTTCTTGGCAGATAGATACAAACACTTAGATCTACTAAATTATTTAATCTCCTTTCAAACAGAAGAGGTACTTCATACATTAGGCATTTCATTTCAGGATAAGTTTGCTTAAGAGTTTGAACATTATTTAAAAAAGCATCAGGAAGTTTTGAATAAACAAAGTTTTCAATCATTTTTTTTGCATTCAAATCACTAAAAACAATTTCTCTTAATTGTTTAAAGTTGATTTGATTATTCTCAATGACACTAGGGAAATTGTTTGTCACAAAATATTTTGCTTCTTCTGTCGTGTAGATTGATTTTACTAAAGAGTCGGCAGAGATAATTTTAAATCCAGCTTTTTCCAATAAATGCAGCACAGTACTTTTTCCCGTAGAAATACCACCTGTTAATCCAATAATTGGTATATCTAAATGGTAAAGTCTTTGGTCTGAATTTAATGAAACAAATTCTGTCTTTAAACTAAAATTCATATTTTATTTATTCTTTTCTAGGTATTTTGCTTCATTCCAAAATACATCCATTTGGGTTTGGTTTAAACTCTCTAGCGCGACACCTTTTTGGATCATTAGATTTTCCATCTTGTTAAAGCGGCGGATAAATTTCTTATTTGCATCCCTCAAGGCATCTTCGGGATCAATTTGTAGGTGGCGCGCTAACTGTGCAATAGAAAATAGTAAATCTCCTAACTCTTCTTTTACTCTTTCTTTATTTAGAGAAGTGGGAGTTAATTCCTCTTTTAGTTCTTGCCACTCTTCTTCGACTTTATAGGCTACTTGGGTGTAGTTATCCCAGTCGAATTTAATTTCTGCCGTTTTATCTCCAATTTTTATCGATGATGAAAGACTTGGCATGTTTAGATATGATTCAGTAATACGATGATGTGTTTTTTTTGCATCATCTTTATTCTTTTCCTCTTCTTTTATTTTTGCCCAATTTAAAAGTACATCTTCTGCGGATAAACCGGTCTTTCGGTTTTCAAAAACGTGAGGGTGGCGACGAATCATTTTTTCGGTTAGTTTATCGGCAACGGACTCAATGTCAAAAGCTTTTCTTTCGCTGGCCAATTGTGCATGCAAAATTACTTGTAAAAGAACGTCTCCGAGCTCTTCTTCCATATGGGGCTCATCATTTTTTTCTACAGCATCTTTGTACTCATAAGACTCTTCGATGAGATATTTAAGTAGGCTTTGGTGCGTTTGTTTTAAATCCCATGGGCACCCATGTTCAGGGTCGCGGAGTTCTTTGATGACTCGAACTAATTTTTGCATGTTTGGCATATTCATTGTTGAAGCCCCTAGGGAATTTTGTTAACTTTGATACATGAAAATTAAGACTATTCTATTCGATACCGGGGTGAAAAAGGAAGGCAATACTGCATTTGTTAAAAGCTTTGGCGCTATTGATTCGGTTTTTACAGAATTTATTCTTCGACATACACAGTGGAGGGAATTGGTCCGACCTGATTTAGTTATCAATTTAAACCTAACCCTGTGCGGCGAGAGGAGAATAAAGACTTTAAATCGCAGCTATCGAAATAAAGATAAAAAAACAGATGTACTTTCTTTTCCTTTGATTGAGACTTCAAGGTTAGAAGACAAAAGAAAATTCCAACTAAAAAAAGAAGTATTTGTTCCAGTGTCTGGTTACAATTTAATAATTGGCGATATTTTTATCTGCAAAGAAGTAGCAAAGCTTCAAGCTATTGAGTACGATGTAACTTACCGTGATGAATTAATCCATCTGTATTGTCATGGATTTTTGCATCTTTTAGGCTTTGATCATGAAGTTTCGGCCTTTGAAGAAAAGGTTATGCAGAAGTGGGAAGATTATTTAATTGATGAAATTTCAAAAAAATTAAAAAGGAAACGATAATGCAAGAATCTTTAAAAATTGATTTAAGTGAAAAACGCTCATTGATGAAGTCCTATGATGACAAATTGGTTCTCTTGAGGAGGTCTCTTTGAAATTGAAAAAAAATCAGCGCGCTTAGAAGAAATTAAAACGATTGAAGGAATGGATGGTTTTTGGGATGATTCCGACAATGCAGCAAAGATTCAGAAAGAAAAATCGATTTTAGATGAAGTAGTTCGTACCTATACTCATCTTCGCCAATTGAAAGATGATTTTGATGTGCTCATTGAATTTGCTTTCAATGAAAATGATGAAGGATCTGGCTTTGAAGCACAAACTATGTATGATGATTTTCTAAAAGAGTTTTTACTTGCAGAACAGAAAGTGCTTTTATCTCACGATGAAGATCCCAATAACGCAATCATAACAATTAATGCAGGAGCAGGTGGAACAGAATCTTGCGATTGGGCCATGATGCTTTTGAGGATGATTGTTCGTTGGTCAGAATCAAAAAAATTTAAAGTACAAATTCTCGACACTCAAGATGGAGATTCGGCGGGAATAAAATCTGCCACTCTAAATATTTTAGGTCCATATGCATATGGACTTTTAAAATCAGAATCTGGAGTTCATCGCTTGGTGCGTGTTTCTCCGTTTGATTCTGCTGGCCGCAGGCATACCTCATTTGCTTCAATTTATGTAACTCCTGAAATTGATGATAATATTGAAATAGAAATACTTGATAAAGATATTCGTATTGATGTTTATAGAGCAGGTGGATCTGGGGGACAAGGGGTTAATACGACAGATTCTGCTGTAAGAATTACTCACTTTCCAACTAATATCGTAGTTACCTGTCAGAATGAAAGATCACAATTGCAGAATAAAGCACAGGCAATGAAGGTTCTTCGCTCAAAGCTCTATGAACTTGAGATAGAAAAAAGAAGAGCAAAAGAAGCGCAAGCAGAAGCTAACAAACTCGATATTGCCTGGGGGGCACAAATTCGTTCCTATGTTTTACACCCATACAAGATGGTTAATGATCACAGGACAGAGTTAAAAATCACTAACGCGGAAAAAGTACTTGATGGTGATTTAGATGAATTAATAGATGCCTATTTAAGGTGGCAGGTGGCAAGTGTTACCGAGAAAATTTAAAGAATCTTTTTTATTAATATTTCGTCATGAAGAAACTTTGAAATTTTCTTTAATAGTCATGTTTGGTCTAGCTTTCTCAATGTCTGTCATTTTGTGCACAATTGGCTTAATGGATGGGTTTGTAACGTCGCTAAAGAGTGGTTTGCGCAAATCAAATGGCGATATAATGATGACCCATCATAATGGATTTTTTAACTTAGATAACGAGATCAAGGATTCATTTTTATCAATCGGTATTCATCAATATTCTGAAATTGTTCAAACCGAAAGTTTTCTTTTTGTAGAAACAGATGAAGAAGAAAAAAATCAGGCGAGAGGAGTGCTTTTAAGAGGGATTAAGCATACTGATTTTGGAACAGTAACGGGCTTAAACTTACATTTTTTAGAAGATGAAATAGCTATCGGCTCTGAGCTGGCAAAAGAGTTAAAGGTTTCTGTTGGTGATAATGTCATTCTGACGATTGCTAAAGGAAATTCAGAAGTTCAATCCCTACCACAGTTAATCACGAAAAAAGTTGGTCAGATTGTTACTCATGGTATTTATCAAAAAGACCTTAGGCTTGCATATTTGAATATCGCTGAATTGCAAGAGCACCTTGGATTGAATAATAAAATAAATCAGATACTATTTAATACTCCCGGAGACAATAAAGATGCGGATCATGTTGCCAGTTATCTTCCATTGCTCAAGAGTCAGTTTTCAGACAGATTTTTGTTCCGACCATATTGGAGAGAATTTGGTTCATTGATTGAAGCAGTTCAAGTTGAAAAAGTTTTAATCGGCTTAATTTTACAGATTGTTGTAGTGATATCAATTTTTAATATTTTGGCATTCATATTTTATGTAAATGAAAAAAGAGCAAAAGATTTTTTTCTGATTTCTGCCCTTGGTTTACCTCGAACTGATTTAATGAAAATTTGGTTTGGAGCGGTTTTTTTACTGTGGGTAGGGGGAGCCGTCTTATCTATATTTTTTGTGCAGTTTTTTAAATTACTCATTTTTAAATTTTCAATTATCAATTTGCCGCCTGAGACATATTTTTTGGAAGCTTTCGAAATCGAAGTGCGTACAGCTGATTATGTTCTGGTGTTTTTGGTCGCATTGTTATGGATTTTCTTTTTTAGTTGGCTAGTAATTCGAAAAATCAAGAAGCGTTCTCTGTTAGAGGGATTGCGCCAGGAGTTTGCATGATTCCTTTAATTGAAATTAAAAATGTAACGAGAATTTTTGGTGATTATCGCGCATTAAACGATCTATCACTTAATTTATATCAAGACCATGAATATGTTATTCAAGGTTCTTCTGGTTCTGGAAAATCCACATTACTTTATTTACTCGGTGGATTAGATCGAGCAGACAGTGGTTCAATTTTTGTTGATAAAAAAAATATTTTTGAGTTAAGTGAAGAGTCTCTTGCTCTTTATCGTAACCAATTTGTAGGTTTTGTCTTTCAATTTCATTTTTTATTACCTTCGATGAGTTGTTTGGATAATATGCTTTTGCCTGCGAAGCTTTCTGGGATGGAAAAAGAACAGTTGGGTGAAGTAAAAGACAGAGTCGTAAAGCTTTCTGAGCACTTAGGGGTTTTTCGCCTTCTTAATAAATTTCCCTATCAATTATCAGGAGGAGAGCAGCAACGAATTAATATTGTGCGCGCTCTTTCACTAAGGCCAAAGTTACTTCTTTGTGATGAACCAACTGGAAACCTAGATTCGCAGAACTCCAAGAAGGTGATTCAGTTAATTCGTGATTTGGCCAGTGAGTATGGGGCAACCTTAGTTTTAGTCACCCATGACAATGAGGTGGCACAAGAATTTCCTCATAGATTTATAATGCGAGACGGAAAGCTCATTGCAGAGCATGGACACGACTGAATTTTCTTTTAAGATCGAATTCTTATTGATACTTTTAAATACCTTAGTATTTTGATTTTCGTATAGGCGGAGAATTGATGACTCCTGTAATTATGAAACCTGCAAAATGGTTTTTATGTGCATTATTACTTAGTGCAGTGTTTTTTAATGTTAATGTGTCGGCCATTGATGACCTTGGTAAGCGCATAGATATGTTCAAAATTAAGTCGATTGAAATTAGAGGCTTAAAAAAAGTAGAAAAAGAAGCGGTACTAGAAAGAATTTTCTCTAAACCAGAAATGACTTTAGATAATTATTTATTGAAAAAAGATTTAGAAAAAATTTACGGCATGAGATATTTTGACTCGGTTGAAGCCCATGAAGAAAACGATGTTTTGGTTTTTGTGGTTAAGGAAAAGCCAATTGTTACTAAGATTATTTTTGAAGGCAATGATGGGATTTCTGACGATGATCTTAAGGGACAAATAAAAACTAAGTCTTTTACAATTTTAGATACTAATCAAATCAAGTCCGACGTCGCTCTTCTTTTGAAGCACTATGAAGATAAGGGGTACTACCTTGCTTCTGTTGATTATGAGTTAAAAAAAATTAATGAAG
>CAYWBR010000071.1:0-13445 GCA_964456675.1 uncultured Bacteriovorax sp.
ATGCAAAAGTGGCAAAAGCTATCCTTAATGACACCAATTCATTTGGCATTAAGAATGCATATATGCAGAGTGTACTGGAAAGAATTGCCTATTTGGCAATCGAGATTCAAGCAGCTGGAGGAAAAGATGGGGGCGGACCAAGTGTTGAAAAAATGGTTGATGAATTTAAGAAAAATCATCCTAAATCAATCTATCTTGGGCGGATTACTTATTTATATGGACTGCAACTGATAAAGCAAGATCGATCTAAGGAAGGACGAGATGTTTTTACGGGTTTAGTTAATGATAAGAGCGTATCAGATTATATAAAGGAATTAGCAAAGTCAGAACTTAGTATATTAAATTTGAAAGAAAAAACATTATAACTCAGAGGAAGGAGTTAGGTATGACAGGAGGTCAGATGGAAAGAGCTTTAGAATTAACAAATGAGGCATTAAGAGGAATCCAACAAGAAATCCCAGCAAATGTTCACTCTTTATCAACAGTAAGAGCAGAATTATTTGGATCTGATTCAAAAACTCAAAAATCCTTGGCCCAAGCACGAAACTTAGCAGTGACTAAAGCATCGGTTCTGCTTACAGGTGAAAATGGAACAGGTAAAAGAACACTTGCTCGTTATATTCACGAAAATTCAACTCGATCGACTCAAGGTCTAGAAATTGTTGACTGCTCACTTTCATCCCAAGATGTTGAGAATAAAATACTTGGCCACCGAGATGCGGTATCTGGAAGATTTAATAAAGGTGTTTTAGAAGTTGCCAATAAAGGTACTGTCGTTTTTGCCAACATAGATTCTCTTGATGAAGAATTTCAAAAAAGACTTTTTAAAATTATAAATGAACTTGAAGATTATGATATTGATGTCAGGCTTATTGCGACAACGACAAAAAATCTATCTAAATTGGTTGGGGCCGGAAGATTTCATCGTTCTTTATATATGATTTTTGCAAATAACGTTATTGCAACTGTTCCTTTAAGAGAAAGATTGGAAGATCTTGAATATTTTACACGACATTTTATGGCAGAAATTTCAGGCTGTGAGATCACTGATGTAAATTTAGAAAAACCAGCTATGGATAAAATATTATCGCATTATTGGTCTAATAATTTGACTGAGCTTAAACAAGTGCTATCGAACTCATTTTCAAATTCACAAAATATAATTGATGAATCAGCGTTTGAAACAGGTGAGAAAAAAGCGATAGGAATTTTAAGTGACGATGATGAAGATGGAATTCGATTAATGTCACTAAAAGATGCAGAAAAAATGTTAATTAAAAAGGCACTAATTCATACATCTGAAAATCGAACTCAAGCAGCAAAAATTTTGGGAGTTTCGATTAGAACTCTTAGAAACAAAATCAATGAATATAGAAATGACGGAACTGCTTACTTTGTGAATTTAAGGTAGGAAAGTTAAGGAGCGAGGAATATGGATATTGACGACGGAACAGTTAAGGCATTATCGGCGGCACTAAAATTTCGCCAAATGCGACAAGAGCTTATTTCGACGAATATCGCAAATGCTGAAACTCCTGGCTATAAAGCCAAATCGCTTTCTTTTGAACAGGCACTAGCGCATGCATTGGATGTTGATAAGCAAATGAAAATGAATGCAGATCATGGAAAACATTATGATGTAGGCAGTGGAGGGTTTGATCATTTAGCGCCTGAGTTCAAAGAAAAACTTGATGGTGCAGCTGCAAATGGAAATACTGTTGACAGAGATGCAGAGCTAGCTCTCATGGCAGAAAACAAAATTATGTATGATGCTACTGTCCAGTTGTTGAATAAAAAATTGGCGTTATTAAAGTATAGTATTGGACAAGAAAAGTAATTAGCGAATATTAAAAGAGGTGGAGATTGGATTTATTAACAAGTTTAAAGATTAGTTCTTCAGGTCTGGCCGCTAATAAAAAAAGAATGGGGGCAATATCTTCAAATATTGCTAACGCCCAAGTTACTAGGACTGCAAACGGTGGACCATATCAACCAAAGGACGTTGTGTATTCCTCTGGTAACAGTGAAGCAAATTTTGAAAGTGTATTAAAAGGTGAAATGGAAAATGAATCTTTTAATGTTAAAGCCGAAGAAAAATCTTCTTCAAAACCACCAATCTTAAAATATGAACCGAATCATCCTGATGCGAATCAAGACGGCTACGTAGCTTACCCGAATATAAATGTTATGGAAGAAATGGCAAATATGATTGAGGCATCACGAGCTTATGAAGCAAATATTAACGTGATGAATACAACTAAAAGCATGGCGCTTAAAGATTTAGAGATTGGCAGAAATTAATTTAAGAGGATTGTATGGCTATTGAAAATATCTCTGGTATGAAAAAAATTTTAAACACTTATAATGCAGAGGACTGGGTTAAGAGTGCTCCTACGGAATTTACTCAATCTCAAGAGTTGAATAAATTTACAAGTGAGTTAAATGCAGCTCAAGGTGTTCAAAGCCCTCAGAGTTTTTCAGAGATGTTAAGTAAATCTATGGTAGACGTAAATAAATTTCAAGAAGAAGCAGATTTATCGATAAAGCGCTTAGTAACTGGGCAAAGTAAAGATATACATTCTACAATGTTAGCAGTGGAAAAAGCAGAAATTGCGTTTAAAACAATGAATCAAATTAGAAGTAAAGTAATCGAAGCTTATAGAGAAATTATGAGAATGCAAATATAATCTCTTGATGTATTTTTATCTACAGGAAGTAGGTTTGAAGTTTAGGAGGAACGTGTGCAGGATATCTTAGAAAAAATATATAGAAACTTAAAAGAATTCTTTTTAGGCCTTGATGTTCCTAAAAGAATTGCTTTTGTGTTTATGGCCGCGATAATTGCCGCGACAATGGTTGCTATAGTCGTTTGGGCATCTAAGACTCGATATGACGTTCTCTATACAGACTTAAACAAGGAAGATGGAAGAAAAATAGCAATTCTTTTAGAAGAAAAGAAAATACCGTATCAGTTCTCTGATGATGGAAAAACCATTTCAATACCAGAAGACTTAGTTGGTGTTTGGAGATTAGAAATCGCAAAAATCGGTACTAGTTTTTCAGGTACAGTCGGCTATGAAGTTTTTGATAAGCAATCATTTGGTACAACGTCTTATGTACAAAAAATTAATAAACAAAGGGCGCTAGAGGGAGAGTTGGTTAAAACTATTTCCTATATACAAGGAGTAAAAAGGGCCAGAGTCCACATTTCAATTCCTGAATCATCACCGTTTGTGGCCGAAAAGAAAGCTCCTTCTGCTTCTGTTGTTCTCGAATTAAATCCAGGTGTCGCTTTAACTGTTCCTGAAATTAAAGGAATTCAGTCGCTAGTTTCTTCTTCAGTAGAAGAGATGCGAGCTGAAAACGTAGTTATCGTTGATGACCGCGGTAAAAAATTATCAGAAAATGTTGGCGATAGTTTAACAGCTGCAACGGCAAGCCGTTTAGCACTTGAAGCTCAAATTAACCAAAAATATGAAAAACAAATCGAAGAAATCCTTACACGCGTAGTTGGCGATGGAAAAGTAGTTGCGAAAGTTACCGTTGATCTAGATTTCACAGAGGCGGTATCAACTGAAACAACATACGATGGTGAAAATGCGGTGGTGTTGTCAGAAGTGGTTAATAATCACGGCACAGAATCTAAAAATCCAGTGAATTCTGGAGGAGTGGGAGCAAAGTCTAATATCCCAGGAGAAGAACCAGGTCCGGAAGTTATTAATTCAACCCATAAGACAGATAAGTCGCTGGCCACAAGAAATTATCAAGTTCCTACAAAAGTTACTCAATCGAAAAAACCAGTTGCAAATATCAAGTCACTTTCAGCAGCTGTAATGATTGATGGAAAAAGAATACCGGTTCTTGGTGAAGATGGACAGCCTCAACTTGATAAAAATGGCCAGGCCATAATGAAGTATGAAAAATGGTCTGAAGCCGATTTACAAAATTTTGCGCAAATTGTTTCTAGTACAATTGGTACAACTGAAAAACGTGGTGACAAGCTAGTTATTAAAAATATGGAATTTGCAAAAGAAGATATGTCGGTTGCAGATGCGATGTTAAGAGAGCAGGCAAATCGTGAATTAATTAGAAATATTGTTAAGTACCTAGCTGTAGGGTTGACGATCAGTTTATTCTTCTTCTTAGTGGTAAGACCATTTATCCAATGGATTACAGACAATACAATTGAAACAGTTGAAGACTTTTTACCAAAAACTCTTGAAGAGCTTGAAAAAGTACAAGCCAATCAAAGATTACCAGGTCTTGAAGATGCTCTTCCACAAATTGAAGAAAAGCTTAATCCTGAAAAAATTGAAGGGAATATGCTTCGAGAAAAAATTATTGCACTGGTTGAAAATAATCCAGGAAAAGCAGCTCAGATTATCCATGAGATGATTCACTCAAGTGAATCAGATAAACAAATCGCATAATTAGAGTTTAAGGAGCCGTTATGCCAGCAGACCAACAAGCACTTGATCCCGACACAGAGTACTCCCTCTTAAACGGACAAGATAAAGCTTCCATTCTTTTGAGTTCACTGGGTATGAATATTACTCAGTTGATCTTTTCAAACATGAAAGACAATGATGTTAAAAGAATGATTAATGCAATGGCAAACGTAAAACGCGCGCCGATTTGGATGGTTAAAAGAGTTTTAGAAGATTTCTATAAACAACTAAACGAAGAAAATGATTTACTATTTGCTGAAAACCGTGGTCGTGACTTCATTATTAATACCCTTGGTGAGGAAAGAGCTAAGCAACTACTTGGGCAGATTGTTGAAGTTGGCCAATCAAATACGCTTGAATCACTTGAACTAGTAGATACTAGAACATTATCGAACTTCTTAATTAACGAGCATCCTCAGACTATTGCTCTTATTGTTGCTCATTTAGCACCAGATAGAAAAGTTGATGTATTAAGAAGATTGCCAGAAGGATTACAAGCTGAAGTCGTACTTCGTGTGGCGAACCTTGACTATGTTTCACCAGAGCTTATTTCACAGCTTGATGATGTACTTAAAACTGAACTTAGTACACTTGGATCTATTGACACTAATCAACTTGGTGGTGTTGAACCAATTGCTGATATGCTCAATCTTATGGATAAAAACACCGAGAAAAATATTATGTCTCGTGTAGAAGAAAAAGATCCAGAGCTTGCTGAAGAAATTAGAAAACTTATGTTTACATTTGAAGATCTTCAGTATGTTGACGATAAAGGTATCCAGAACCTTCTTCGTGAAGTGGACAACGGAAAACTTGTTATTGCAATGAAAACTGCGCCAGAAGAAATTAAGCAAAAAATCTTTAAGAATATGTCGAATCGTGCAGCTACTTTACTTCGCGAAGATCTTGAAGCACTTGGGCCAACGAAACTATCAGATGTTGAAAAAGCACAAGCTGAGATTGTTCAAAAATGTAAAGAACTTGAATCACAAGGTAAAGCATTTATTGCTCGTGGTGATTCTGGAGATTCTCTCGTATAACTTTGGGAGTGATGAGTGTCGACATTTAGTAAAAACAACTTCGAAGTACAAGAATATGCTTTTCAAGCATTTCAGCAGTCGCCTGAAAATGCTCATGAAGTTAGAGATTTTGAATTTAAACCAATTATCACAGGTCAGGATATCGTAAGAAATCCTGACTTTCAAAAAACGATAAAAATAGAACGATCTCATGCAAAAGATTCTCAATTTAGAGTAAATCCCATTGTTGAAAAACATAGAGGTTTTAAAGATCAAGAAGATGCAGAGTATGAAGCCAGGGTTCAAGCTGAAGTAGAAAGGCGAATTCAGCTTGTTCAAGAAGACGCTTATCGTTCAGGTTTTGAACAAGGTGTGGATGAGGGGCGTGAAGAAGTTTTCAAACAAACTCGTCGTGAAGTAGAAGAAAAACTCGAAGACTTTTCAGAAATGATTTCCAATGTGTTACAGACATATGAAGTGATTTTTGCCAATCAACAGAAAGATATGTACCGCTTGATAAAAAACCTGACGAAATGGGTAACATTAAAAGAGCTAGATAATGATGGTAAATACCTAGATAGATTATTAGAAAAATTACTTTTAGAAATCCAAACTAGAAACAATCTCCTAATCCAAGTAAACATAAATGATTTTCAAAAAATGCCAGAAGTTTTAGAAGTGGTCAAAGCTAAATTGGGAGATATGAAAAACGTAAGAGTTGAAGTCGATCCTGCTATTCAGACAAGAGGAATGATTGTTGAATCTGATAATGGAATTATTAATGCGACATTGGAAGAACAGTTTAAAGGTTTAGATAAATTATTTGAACAAGTACTAGTTGAAATCCAAGATATTAATTCGTAATAGATAGAGAACTGGAGCACCATTGAATAATACCGAAGGTAAACTTTTAGATCTCTCAAGCATTCATAGAAACTATGAGTATTCATCTCCTTATCAAAAAATAGGAAAGGTTTTCGCCAATAAGGGTATGGTCTACGAGGTAAATCTAGCTCGTGCCGTTATTGGTTCAAATGTAGAATTTGTTACAGAGTTTGGTGAAAGGTGTTTAGGTGAAGTTGTTGCTATTAATGGCAATAGATGTATGGCAATGCCCTATGAAGAAATATCAGGAATCAATTCTGAAACTCGTGTCTATCTAAAAGATTTAACAACTACAATAAAGCTATCTCGCGGAATGATTGGACGAGTAATCGATTTCATGGGCAATCCTATCGATGGAAAAGGCCCGGTAGAAAATGATGATGTGGAAATGAGAAGTATTTTTGGTACTCCCATAAACCCACTTGATCGACCACCTATAAGAGAGCCATTAGATGTTGGTATTCATGCAATTAATTGTTTTATGACAGCAGGTAAAGGACAGCGATTCGCCATTATGGCCGGTTCAGGTGTTGGTAAGTCTGTTACGCTTGGTATGATTGCAGAAAATTCTAGCGCCGATGTAAACGTTATTGCTCTAATCGGTGAGCGTGGACGCGAGGTTTTAGAATTCATTGAATCGGATTTAGGTCCAGAAGGATTGAAGAAATCTGTAGTTATTGTTGCCACATCTGATTCATCTGCACTTATTCGTATGAAGGCAGCTTATGTTGCAACAACGGTAGCAGAATATTTTAGAGATCGTAATGCTGATGTTTTATTAATGATGGATTCGATAACCCGCTTTGCAATGGCCAACCGAGAAATTGCGCTATCAGCAGGGGAGCCTCCTGGGCAAAAAGGTTATACGCCCTCTGTTTTTGCCAGACTTCCAAAACTAATGGAGAGAGCAGGAACTAAAGCCGGTGCAGGATCAATTACAGGAATTTATACTGTTCTCGTCGAAGGGGGCGATATGGATGAGCCTATCGCCGATGCGGTAAGAGCGATAGCAGATGGACACATTATTTTGTCTCGTGAGCTTGCCTCAAGAAACCAATTTCCTGCAATTGATGTTTTGAGTTCTCTTTCAAGGGTAATGAATAAGGTTGTATCAAAAGAGCATAGAGTTGTTGCGTCTCACTTAAGAGATTTAATGGCAGCTTATAAAGCTAACGAAGATCTAATTAATGTTGGAGCCTATGCACGTGGATCAAATCCTAAAGTTGATAAGGCATTATTGATTTTTGATGATTTAATGAATTTATTAAAACAACATCAAGGAATGAGTGAGTATTTAACTATAGACGCACTATATGATCAGATGGTTGAGATCGCACGAAAAGCTGAATCTTATAGTAAAGTGTGATGATAAATGCAGAAATTTAATTTCAAATTAAATGGTTTATTAAAGGTAAGAGAGTTTAAGGAAAAGCGAATTAAAATTGAGCTTGGTGAAATTTTAAAAGATATTTCTAAGGTAGAGAATGACATAGAAAAAATGAATAAGGATATTGATGAAACATACAAGGCTCAAGAGGACTTAATGAAAGATCCTTCGGCCGGAAAAATGATTCAATTTTTTCCCTATTTTATTCAAGGTAAAAAAGAGCATATTAAAGTTAAAGAAAATGAATTGTATGGATTAAGAAAAAAATATGAGAGAAAAGTTGCCGAGCTTGCAGAAGCTCGTGGTGAAGTAAAAATATTAGAAAATTTTAAAGATAAAAAGAAAACTGAATGGCGTAAAGAATACGATAAAAAAATTCAAGAAGATATGGAAGAGTTTGTCATGCTTCGCCGAAATTTTAAAAATGATGCAGGTTAATTAATATGAGTGGAAAAAATTATTTGATTTATACTATTGTAGCAACGTTATTTGGAACTTTATCCTATGCCGTAGTAAGTGCAGATAATAAAGATGCAAAAACAGCAGCGAGTTCATCAAGTAGTAAAACATATACAGAAGATGAATTTAAAAAAGCCGTAGATACAGCAGTTGATGCAAAAATTAGACGTGTAAATGGCTCACAAATGGTGGACTTTTCAAAGGAGCTTCTTTCAAGAGAAGAGACAATTAAAGTTAAAGAGCTTGAAGTAAAAAAGCAAGACGAACAGCTCAAGATGAATATTGCTGATTTTGAAAAAAGGGTAAAAGAATTTCAGGATACTCAGAAAAAATTTATTGGTTGTATTGATGAACAAGAGCAAAAATCACAGAAAAGAGTCACGCAAATGGTTGACGTAATTTCTGGGATGCGCCCACAAAGTGCTGCGAACTTATTATCAGTCCAGGAATCAGATATTGCGGTAAAAATACTTGGCCAACTTGATCCAGTAAAAGTTTCAAAAATTTTTAATTTAATGGATAAGGAAATTTCTGCCAAGTTACAAAAGCAGTTTATGACCATGAAAAAATAAGATAGAATGATTTTGTAGTGCGTTAAAAAAGACAGGAAGTCGATGGTTAATTTGCAAAATTTATTACAAACAGCTCCTACGAAGAAAGTCAGTGTTAAAGGTGATAACGCTGAAATTTCTTTATTAGGTGGAAATACAGCTGCTGTGGAGAATTCAGAATTTGCAAATATTATGAACCAAGAAGTTGGCACAAAAATTTCGGGACAATCAGTAGATCTTTTACAAAACACTAATGTTAATCCAGAACTAATAAAGATACTTTCTAATAATGGTGAAGAGATCACCCCAGAAAATATTGCTAAACTAGAGAAGCTATTAAGTAAAATGCCAAATACACAGCTTGCAAATCCTCAAGCAGTAGAAGGGAATAAAGAGGCCCTCGTTAGAAAGCTTGGCGTCTCTGTAAATAAAGAGATTAAGTTTTCTCCTGAAGATATTAAAAATTTAGAGATTGTAAAAGATCAAGTTATTGCGGGCAGAAAGTCTTCTTCAAATGTGCAAGAATTATTGAATCAGATTAAATCTGCAAATATTCCAGAAGAAGGTGAAGAAGATGTAATTCCAGCTCAAGGAATGCCAAAAACTCAAATTCAAATTGAAGATACTGAAGAAAGAAGAGAAATTAGTTCTCCTTTAGAATTTTTAATGAATGGGACAAAAGAAAGAAAAGCAAATGCAACTAATTTTCAAAATGGATTAGTGAAATCTGAGCTTAAAAATTCTAGCCTGCCTCAAAATATTTCAGCGGAAGAATTTGTTCAACTTAGAGGCAATTCTAAAGCTCCAACTGAAGAGAAACAGCAATTAACAGTAAATAAATCAGATGACGCAAAATTGATTGATCTCATGGCAATGAATCAGCAAGGCATGAAAAATAAATCTTTAGCTCAAGCCTACGGAAAGGAGCAAGGATTATTACAAAAAAATATTATTACGAAGCCAGCAGATCTTTTAAATAAAGATGAAAAAGTGAAAGCTTTCGGAAACGATGAGCTTAAAACATCAGAGTTTAAAACTAATAATGAAATTCAATCAATGAAAAATGATTTGTTGCTTGGATCAGCGCCCTTAGTAGTTGGTGCAAAAGAGTTGAACGAAACTCACGTGAAGACAGCTCCAACATTTGATATGGTAAATATTAAATCAAATAGCAGTGAAGAAATAATCAAACAAGTTTCAGATTATATCCAGCAATCACAATTAGCTGGAAAAGATCAAATCGATTTAACTGTAAAACATCAGGAATTGGGGCAATTCAAAATTAACGTGACAAAACTTCAAGGACAAAATTCTATTGATATGCAGATCACAGCTCAATCAAGAGAAGCACATCAATTTTTTGTAAGACATGAGTCTGAATTAGCAAGAAGCTTGACTCAATCAGGAATTCAATTGGCAGATTTTAAAGTAGTAGCTTCTCAAAGTGATATCGGAGCTAGTTCACAATCTCAATCAAAACAATTCTACCAAGGTTCTCAAGATCAAAATTCATCATCTAAACAATGGGCAAATTTTGAGTCTCAACAATTTGGAGATGGTAGAGAAAGAAGAAAAGAGCTTTGGGATGAATATCGTTCGCGTCTAAGTGCTTAAGATAAATTTGGAGAATTGACATGCCTACAATTGGTAGACCAGTCACAAGTGAAGAAAAACAATTTCAAGACATTCAGATCAAAAGACCTGCTCCTCGCGAATATCAAGAAACAGATTCTCAAGGAAGACCCGTTCAAGTCGGTGATTCTTTAAATAAAGCTGCTGGAGTAAAACCAGAAGCTCGCTTTGTCGACAGAAAGACAAAAGAGACAATGGGTGCAGATGGTTTTATGAAATTATTAGCACATCAATTGAAAAATCAAGATCCGATGAAGCCCATGGATCAAAAAGATTTCTCTGCTAACTTGGCCCAGTTTTCACAACTTGAGCAACTTACTAATATGAATAAAAAAATGGAGTCAATGACTTCTAATAATGTTACTGAGAAAAAATTTTTAGGTGCAAGTTTTCTTGGTAAAAAAGTTGTTACGAAGGGAACAACGCTTGACTACTCTGGCGATGGCAAAAATGTAGAAATTCCTTTTTTCCTAGACAAAAATGCTAAAAATGCCATCATTCGAGTTTACGATGCAAAAAATCAAATGATTGCAGAAATACAAAAAGAAGGCTTAGCAAAAGGGATGCAATCGATTACTTGGGATGGAATAGGGCTTGACGGACAAATTGCTCCTAAAGAAACATATCAATTTAATGTTTTGGCTTTTGGTGATAATAACGAAAAGTTTTTTGCAGATACTAGGGCCGAGGGAACTGTGGCCGGAGTTAATTTTGACGAAAACGGCGAAACTGTTTTCACCTTACAAGGCGGAAAAAAAGTTTTTCTTCGTGACGTAGAAAGTTTTTCGATGGCAGGCAACGATTCTCTTCAAAGTGGAAAGAATTTACCAGCATTGCAAAAGAATGCAGTTAACGCATATAATCAAACAGAGAACCAATTTAATTAGTATTGAATTACTGAGTTAAAAAGAGAAAGATAATTTAATGACGAACCAAAAAATTAACAACATGCTCATTCCTAACGTGACCAAAATTAATGGTCAGAAGAATGTTGATGTTGATAATAAATTACGTCCTGGTGAGCAAAGTGAATTTAAAAATTTACTTGATCAAAGTTTAGAAAAAAACGTAGCAGGCCCTCTTCAAAAAGAAAATGGCATTCAATTTTCTACTCACGCACTAAGAAGACTTCAAGAAAGAAATTTATCGTTTGATAAAGAAGAATATAACAAGTTGCAAACAGCATTAGATAAATTAAAAACTAAGGGAGGCCAGGACTCACTTGTAATTACGGGCAAGGCTGCATACATCGTTGATGTACCAAAAAATACAGTCGTAACCGCAATTGATAAGGAGAGTATGAGTGAAAATGTTTTTACAAAGATAGATAGTACAATTTTGATGAATTAAAAATTAACAATAATAATCTCTTAAAGAGAAGGTGCTGGTCCTTTCCGGAAGCCCGAATTTAGATCTGGAGTTATCTAAATGTCTTTAAGAAGAAATTCGTGTCTAGGAGGGACTAAATGGGTATTCTACGTTCATTTAACATCGGTGTTACAGGTCTTACAGCTTCAGGTGCAGGGATGGGAGTTATTGGTGATAACATCGCCAACTCTGGAACTAACGGATTCAAATCATCTCGCGCAGAATTTCAAGATGTATTAGCAGTTTCTCTTAAAGGAATCGAAGGTGGTGACCAATTTGGTGCAGGGGTTAAGCTTGGACACATTAAACCATTAATGACCCAAGGAGATATTACACGAACTGATTCAGTTACAGATCTAGCTCTTTCTGGAGATGGATTTTTTACAGTAGATGCACCGTTTGGTCGTGGTTATACTCGTGATGGATCTTTCCGTTTTTCTAAAGAAGGTGAGCTTGTAAACATGGATGGATATAAAATTTTAGGTTTCCAAGCTGACGAAAAGGGAAAAATTATGAACAAGCTTGATCCTATTAAGCTTACGAATGCAACCATTCCAGCTCAGCCAACAAAGGAAGTGGTTCTATCAATGAATTTAGATTCGAGACAAAATAAAATGGAGTTTAATATTGAGAACCCTGAAAAGACTGCAAATTTTTCGAACTCAATGACTGTATATGACAATATCGGTACTGCTCGCGTGGTTACAGTTTACTATAACAAAGTTAATGATAATGAATGGGAGTACCATGTTGCGGCTGATGGAAAAGATGTAGAAGGTGGAAAACCAGACACAATGGTAGAGATGGCAAATGGTACTTTAAAATTTAACGATAAAGGGCAATTGGAAGAAGAAAAACCAGGAAAAAATTCGTTCAATTTTAATAAGGGTGCAGCCGCTGACCAAAAAATTACGTTTAACTGGGGTAATTCACTAAAAGAAGGTGGTACTGGATTAGATGCTTCTACTCAGTATGGTTCTGAGCACGCAGTTGCACGTCACACTCAAGATGGGTCTGAAGCAGCGACGGTAACATCTTTATCTTTCAACGATAAAGGTATTTTAACTGCAGTTTATAATAATGGTTCAACTCGTGATATCGCTCAAATCGCGATTGGTAAATTTGATAACAACGAAGGTCTTTTTAAAGTTGGTAAAAACCTTTTTAAAGAGTCGAAGTCATCAGGGCAAGCAGCTCTTGGTAAACCAGGTGAAGCAGGCCGAGGAGACGTTTTATCGAAGTCTATCGAGCTTTCTAACGTTGATATCGCTAACGAGTTCGTTAACTTAATGACGGCGCAAAGAAACTTCCAAGCAAATGCTAAGACGTTAACAACTGCGGACGAAATGCTACAGCAAGTTCTACAAATTAAGAGATAATTCTTAATTGAATGATTAACTCCAAAATTAATCCTTAACACGAATGAAAGCCCCGAGAAATCGGGGTTTTTTTATTTAAAAATTTTATTTTTTGCAAAATGGAACATTGGGGTCTTTTTGCCATAAATGTTAAAGGCGAAGAAGGACTGCCTCAAAAAATTGTAATGCCTTTTTTATTTATAAGAGGGCTAACTATTTAAAATATCAGAATTAAAATCTTGAAATTATTTTCAGGTTGGATACTGGTTTAATACTCATTTAAAATAGTTTTATGGAAGAATACAGAATATCAAAAAGCCGTGAAGAGATTATAAAAT
>CAYWBR010000072.1:0-9520 GCA_964456675.1 uncultured Bacteriovorax sp.
CAAAATGGAAGACATGAAAGAATGCATTTAACTTTAAAAAAAGAAACTACAAAACCCGCAGGTGAAAATCTTTTTCAGCAACAAGAAAAGTTTGATAATTTTATTGAAATATTTAATAAAGAAAGACCACATCAAGCGATAGATATGAAATATCCTTCAGAAATTTATAAACCCTCCGATAAAATTTACAAAGGTATTGAACCAATCTTTTATCCATTTCATGATAAGACGATTCAAGTAACTCGTTGTGGAAGAATTTGCGAAAAGGGTTTAAAGGTCAGTGTAAGTACAGCCTTGGCTGGACAAGAAGTTGGGATAAAGGAAGTTGAAGATGGAATTTGGGTTGTAACTTTTTTGGATTATGATTTGGGATACTTTGATGAGTTGAATTCGAGAATTGAACCAGTTGAAGATCCATTTAACAAAAAAGTGTTACCTATGTCTCCGGTATAAACTGTAACCCATGTCTCCGGAATGGACCCAAAAGAGAGGGAGAAATATTTTTGACCTTACTATAGGCCAGTTTGTAAAAATTGGTTTGGAATTTTTGTGACTGAATCGTCACGAGGATATTTTTGAGGGGCTTACTGACGGATTTCCGTTGAAAGCTTACTGACGGATTTCCGATAATTAAGTAGTTAATAATTTTGTGAATTTTTGATTTACCGATTTTTTTGAAATTAAAATGGAGCGGGTTATCAGATTCGAACTGACGACCTTCTGCATGGCAAGCAGACGCTCTAGCCAACTGAGCTAAACCCGCATCATATTTAAGTGTTGTCGATACTAATGAACTGACTTAATGATGTCAATTTTTTTATCAAAATTCTTTTTGTCTTGGTCAAAATTTTTAGGAAATATTCCTGTAAAAATGGATGGTTAATTAGTTTTTGTTACATCGTAGGGCGAAGCCATGAAACGTACAAAACTGGTCACACTATTGAAAAGTTCTTCGTAGGGCTTGTTGTATAACAGAGTTTCGCCAACGATTAGGCCAAAGATCATGTCATCAATACCCTTAATTGCCAATTCGTATGGAAAATTGGGGCTTACTTTCTTGGCATCTATTAGGAGTCTTACTCTTTCTTTTAGTTGTTGATCGTTTGAAAAAAGTTCGGCAATTTCTTTGAATTTTTTTAAAAATTTTGGATCAGTTAAGTATTGTACAAGCACAATTTTAAATAAATTTATCTCGTCGTAAAATTGTTTGAGTGAAGATTCAACATAGCAGTCGAGCTCATCGATGAGATTGTCCCTAGCTTCATACTCAAGCGCTTGGCATTCGAGTGCTTTTGTTTCAATGATTTTTAAAAGTAATCCGAATTTTCCATCAAAATAGCGGTTAATTAATGCTAGGTTAAGATTTGCTTTTTCAGCGATCATTCGCGTTGTTGCCCCCTGGTAGCCGTGTTTGGAAAAAATATATTCGGCAGCTTTTAAGAGTTTTTCCTCGCTGGCCTTGCGATCCTTTGTTTTAAGGCTTGCTTCGGGATTTGTTGGCAGTTTGCTATTTTGTGTTTGCTTGTTTTTGGCCATAACTCAATCCTTTTCATTGTTGCAGACATGGTCTAGGTATTTAAAATTAATAAATAATCTAATAATACATTGCGTTCATATTATGTAATCAATTGATTACAATTTTATTCTGTGCCATAATGGTCAAAAAATCAAGTAATCAAATGATTACATCCTAGAAGGTGAAATATGATTAAAAAAATTATGGTAACTGGCAGCTTACTCTTAGGCTTAAGGGCACATTCCATTGGAATAGAAGAATACTTAGACTTGGTTCAAAGAAATAATGGCGCATTTTTGGGATCAAAGCAGAAAGAAGAGAGCGCGATTCTTTTGAAAAGCGAAGCAAGTCTACTAACTTCTCCTGCGTTTTTTGTAGAAACCAAAAAGCTATTCGATACAACTTTAGGAACTCCGCCAATGTCGATGTATGACAAGTATCAACAGCTTTTAGTTGGAGCCGGGATCTCTAATCAATTTGAATTTGGTCTACAAACTAAATTCTCTTATCAAGCGGTAAAAAATGCATATGAAGGTTCAACTTTTAATCCAGATAAATATTGGGATTTTTCTCCGAGTGTTGAGCTATCACTTCCTTTATTGGCAAACGGTTTTGGTCGCACCGTTCGCGCCCAGAAAACTTTAACGAATGCTCAAGGTCAAGTTGAAGCATTGGCGGAGCTTGCAAATCAAAAAGGAATATTAGTTGAAGCAGAGGTTTTATACTGGCAATTGGCTTCAGCTCAAGAGAGATTAAAAATTCAAGATGAAGCGTTGCTGGCGGCCAAAAAAATACTAAGTTATGTTCAAGGACAAAAGAGTAAAAATTTAGGTGAAAGTGCCGACGTATTACAAGCAAATGCATTGGTGGAAGCATACACACTACAATTGCAGCAATCTAAAAATGATCTACAGAAATTAATAAGGGCATTTAATAAAATGATCAATCGTGATGCAGATGCAGAAATTTCAGGATTGGACAAAATTTCGTATAAAGATCTAGAACACATGGATTTCCCGGTAAATCGTCCTGGAGAAAAGCTCGATGTGCTGATTAAGAAATCACAAACTGAACTTACTAATGCACAAAGCGTGCTAATAAAAGAGCGCAATAGACCTCGCCTTGATTTAATGGGGGGCTATTCGTTGCAAGGCCGATCTCAAGAAGCGGGGGATGCATTCTCTAATTCTAGAAAAACAAAATATGACTCTGGTTTTGTCGGATTAATGTTTACAGTCCCATTAAATTTTAAAGCTACAAGTAATGCCTTAGATGGAGCCGAGAGATTAAAGGAAGCTTCAAAAATTCAATTAACTCATGCACTAACAAATCAAGAAAATGAGTGGGTTGATCTTAGAGAAAAATTTCAAGAGGCAAAGCAAAATTTAAAATTATCTCAAGCACTGGAGAATGCACAAAAAATAAAACTAGAAAATGAAAGAGTACGCCTTCGTCAGGGGCGTGCGACAACCTATCAAGTGTTATTGTTTGAGCAAGACTTTAGTCAGGCACAAGCGTCTAAAGTTTTAATGGCCACAGAGCTTATTGCACTAAAAGCACAACTAAAACTCTATCAAGGGGAGAAATAATATGAGTTTAGCAAATATATCCATTAAGCGCCCCATCTTTATTACGAGTGTTATTATCGGTATTTTAATTGCAGGTTTTGCTGCTTTTAAATCGATGTCTATTGATCTTTATCCAGATGTCTCTATACCAGTAGTAACAGTTCAAACGATTTATCCTGGAGCAGGTCCAACTGAAATAGAAACGTTAGTTTCAAAGCCTCTAGAAGATGAGATATCTTCGATTTCAGGGATCAAGCGGTTAAAATCTACAAACCTTGAAGGTGTTTCAATTGTTGTCGTTGAATTTATCGACGACAAAGACGCTCGGCTAGCTGAGCAGGAAGTGCGCGATAAAGTAAACATCGCAAAAGCAAATTTGCCAGATGATGCAGAAGATCCGATTATTAAAAAATTTGACCCGGCAGATTCGCCAATTTTGATGTTATCTCTAAAGGCCAAAAATGTTGGAGATGCTAGGCTTTTTGATATCGCCGATCAGGTAATTAAACCCCGCTTAGAGCAAATTAATAACGTGGGAGCAATAGAAATTATTGGTGGTCGCGAAAGAGAGATTCACGTTGTTCTTGATCGCTCAAAACTAAAAAATCGTGAAGTTTCTGTTTCTCAGGTTGCTGGTCAAGTTGGCGCGATGGGAGAGAATGTTCCTGCTGGAAAAGTTTCAAGAGGTGATAAAGAGCTAGTCTTTAGGGGCCTAGGTGAATTTTCAACAGTGGCTGAAATAAGCGACACGCTGGTTAATCTTCACGGAAACGAAGTGCCAACACGAGTTGCAGATCTAGGACAAGTCGTAGACACGTTACAAGACGAAAAATCGCGAGGTTTTATAAACGATGAGCGTATTTTAATCATACAAGTTTATCGTCAAGCAGGTTCGAACACATTAAAGGTTGCCGAAGACGTTCAGAAAAAAGTTAGTGCGATTAACGAGGAATTTAAAGCAACAGAGGAAGCTCCTAATCTTCAAATCATGATCGATTCATCGATTAAAATTCGCGATAACGTATATGATGTTTATGAAACAATTATCATTGGTATTTTGTTAACCATTGTAACCGTGTTTTTCTTTTTAGGTTCATTGAGGTCAACTTTAATTACAGCTCTTTCACTTCCAGTATCACTTATTGGGGCATTCCTTATAATGTATATGGCCGGATTTACTGTTAATATTGTTACGTTGTTGGCCCTTACTCTTGCTGTCGGACTTTTAATTGACGATGCAATTGTTGTTATTGAAAACGTTTATCGCTTTATGGAAAAAGGCCACGATTCAAAAGAAGCAGCCGCTAAAGCGACAGCCGAGATCCAAATGGCCGTTATAGCAATTACTTTAGTGGTCATGGCGGTATTTGTACCAGTCGCTATGATGTCCGGTACCTTGGGACAATTTTTAAAGTCATTTGGATTAACTGTAACTTTTGCTATGGCAATTTCACTTTTTGTAGCGATAACAATTATTCCAATGCTTGCTGCGTATTTTGGTGGTGAACACCACGACATTCGTCATGTTCCAAGTAATCAGGGATTATATGATAAAACATTAGGCAGGGCCGTCAGAGGATTTGATCGTTTTCAGACATGGCTAGAAAATACATATGAATCATTTTTAAATTTCACCTTAAAATCTCCAAGTGCAACGATTGGTGCTACATTGATTTTATTTTTCTTTTCTTTTTATGTTGCAAGTTTAACTCCCGGAGAGTTTATTCCAGATGATGATTCTGGAGAAATTTTAGTTTCATTGGAATTGGCCCCAGGAACCAATATAGAAGAGACAACCAAAGTTGCCAAAGAAGTTAACGACATTATTTTAAAAAATAATATTGTTAAATACTCAATGTATTTTACAGGAAACGAAAATGGGGAAGTAAACAAAGCAACTTTTACAGTAAAACTAAATGAGCAAAGAAATGGGGTTAAGACAAATGAATTTAGTCAAAGTCTACGTCTTTCTCTTTCTCATTTAAAAGAGAAAGCAAATCCAATAGTAAAAAAATATGATGCCTCAGGATTTGGGCGTCAACCAGTTATCTTAAATTTCACATCTCCAGATGCAAAAGCTTTAGAAAAAAGTGCTATGAAAGTTTTCGAAGCCATGAGAAAAGATAAACGTTTGGTTGACGTGGATTCAAATTACCGTGCAGGTAAGCCAGAAATGCAAATTAAACTTAAGCCCGGTAAGGCCAAAGAATACGGGATTAATACTAAAAATTTAGGTAGTGAGCTTCGTGCACAAGTGGAAGGGTTTACTCCTGCGGTATTTAGAGAAAACGGAAGAGAGTATGATGTGCGAGTCCGTTTAAACGAAGGTGAGCGTGATTTAAAGAAGGAATTTAACCGTGTTTACGTTCCAAACATAAATGGTCGATTAGTTAGACTTTCTGATATCGCGGTTGGGGTTGAGACAACTGGACCAGCTTCAATTGAGCGTATGAATCGAGGGCGATTTATCGAAATTTCATCGGGTCTTCTTCCAGGCGTTGGTTTAAGCCAAATTATGGATGAATATGTAAAACGCATCCAAGCTGGAGATTTAAAACTAGAACCTGGAGTTAGTTTAAATTTAGGTGGAGACGCTGAAGATATGGCAAATATGATGTCGTCGACTATTGTTGCTGTTGGATTTGGATTGCTAGTTATTTATTTAATTCTCTCTTCATTATACGAATCTTTTATTACTCCTATAACAATCATGCTCTCCTTACCACTAGCGATCAGTGGTGCTTTCTTTGGTATCTATTTAACTGGAAAAACTTTAAATCTATTTGCAATTTTTGGTTTTTTTCTTCTTATTGGTGTTGCTGGGAAAAACGGTATTTTAATGGTGGACTTTGCAAAAGTATTGATGGATGAGGGAATAGATCGTTACAAAGCGATTGTAGAAGCCGGCAAAACAAGGCTTCGTCCCATTTTAATGACTTCCTTTGCTCTAGTTGCCGGAACACTACCAATTGCCTATGGGCTAAATCCAGCTTCTAGAACAAGGACCTCAATGGGAGTGGCAATTGTTGCGGGTGTATTACTTTCGACAATTTTAACTCTAATCGTTTTACCATCGATCTTTGTTTATATTGATAGATTCCGTGTTTGGGCAAATGATTTGGGCAGCGGCCTAGTTTCTAAAAAGAAAAATAAAATAGAACATGAAATCAAAGGACAAGAAAACAAAAACATAGAAGGGCTTTTGGCGCAAAAATAGTTTTTTTATTTCTCTCTAGTTGTGGCCAGAAATTTATTTCTGGCCATTTTAATTATAGACGTGCACTAGTTGTCCAGACTTATTAATTAAACTTCCGGAAAAATTAAAATTTTCAGGATTATAAGCTGGGGTTTTTCCTTCGCCTCCTGGTATATCAACGATATATTGAGGAATCGCCCAACCAGAGAGAAGATCTCTTAGTGGTTGGTAAATTTTTCTTCCCTCTTCTAGACTTAAAGAAAAGTGCATTCCGCCTTTTACATTGTCGGGATGATGAAGGTAGTAAGGAGTTACTTTTAAGTTTATAAGTTGTTTGAATAAATCATAAAGAGCTTCTGTGCTATCGTTTATTCCTTTTAACAGAACCGTTTGAGAGAAAAGTTCAATATGATATTGTGCCATGTTTTTTATGGCATGAATTTCTTCGTGTTCAAGTTCATCACGATGGTTCACGTGTACCATGACCATGAGTCTTGTGAATTTTTGAGAATAATTTTTTAGAATTTCTAATAATTCAGCATCAATTCGCGAAGGCATAGTAACAGGTGAACGAGTGTGAATTCTAATATATTTAATACTGGAGATATTTTTAAAAAACTCTAAATAGTTTTCTAGTTTTGAGTTAGAAATCATTAAAGGGTCACCGCCAGTGAAAATAATTTCTTCTATTTCTGGATGGTCAATCAAGTATTTTTTCGTTTCTTCAAGGTCTTGTTTAAAAACTGCATCGTCTGCATAAAGTTCATTTTTTCTGAAGCAATATCTACAAATTACAGGGCAGTTTTGAGTTGGAACAAAGAGCGCCCTGTTGTGATAGCGATGTATGAGTTGTTTTGTTTTTTGATGTACTTGATCTCCGATGGGATCAATTAAGCCAAGGTCAGCATTTTCAAGATTATTCGGAAGAAATTGAAGACCCAAAACTGAATGGACTCCTTTTTCTTTTATTCTTTTTGCTAAATTTAGAGGAATGAAAATTGGATAATTTGTTGGTGGAAAACTCGTACCAAAAAAATGCTCTAGCTCTGCACTTGTCTTTAAAGCACTTCGATAATCATCATGCCAATTTTTAGTATTTGAATTAATGGTTTCCATCAAGTGATTTTAACTTATTTTCTTTTAAGTAATGATTCTGTGCCCACCAAGCACAACCACGAATGAGGAATGCTCCAAATAGGGACATACCTATGAAGTGATAGAGTACGTGTTCGGTAGAAAGGCGACCAGAATTAGTTAAGGTGTAATACATCCATTTCAAAAGAATTAGATGCAAAATAAAAATTACAAATTGTTGAAAACGGTAAAAAAAATTTTTTCTAGATATAAAAGATTCCAATGGATTTTTCATAATGGCCTTATAGCAAATCTTTTTTAAGGGGACAAATCTATTAGTCTTTTTCGTTTTCTTCCTCATCTAACGTCAAGATATTACGATGGCTCTCAAGGCGATTCTCTTTAATTTCTTTAAACCATCTGGCAATATCAGAGGCCCCTGGAGTTCTTAACTCGGTAATCTTCTTTAGGTGAAATGATTTATGCATGTCAGACAATAAACAAAGACCGTAGAGAATATTGCCTTCTGGAGTATTGAGTAAGCTAAGTGCTTTTACCGGGCGAAACTGATTTTTTAATTGTCCGCCTTTATAGCGAATCTCAACAACTTGTTGGAATTTTACAATACGTGCAAGCTCACTTAAATGTTCTGGAAGTTCATCGAAATGATCGAAAGATTTTAAATTAAAAAGCAAACCTTGCTCTTTTAAGTCAGGTGCTGTCGTCGCCTGATTTTCATATTCTTCAAGACATTTTACAGTAAGCTTTAAGGCCGCGTAAGCATCGTCAATTCCGCGATGGTGATTTTCTAAGGGTATTTTCAATACATTTACCAGAGTTGATAGTTTGAAGTTTGGGGCATCGATTAGGCTTCTTGCTAATTTGCATGAGCAATAAACATCATTATCAGTTCCTTCTAATGAAAGTCTTTTCCAGTCAAACATAATAAAGCCCAAATCGAATTTCGAGTTGTGAGCAATCAAGGGAACGTCTTCGATAAATTTTTTAAAATCAGGTAAAACTTCTTCGATGGTTCTTTTGCCACGAACCATATCATCGGTAATTCGATGTATTTCTATTGTATGAGGTGGAATCTCGATTTCTGGATCAATAAGTTCGTCAAATATGGCGAATTCATCGGGAGTTATTTTAATTGCCGATATTTCGATTATTTTATCAACCAAAGGAGAAAGACCGGTGGTCTCTAGATCTAGTGCCACTATCCCGCGGGGAAAGTAGCGAAAAATTAATTCCTGTTCATCAGGGGTTAAACCCCACTTTGTGCTTTGTGGCATTTTTTTTATTTCCATCCAAACTAAATCTATGTAAACCCCGAAATTTTTAAGGCTTTTTGACCCTCAATTCATTGACTTTAGGCCGGCCGTTCCTTAAAAACAAAGGACTAAATTTTAAAATGTTTATAACTTAAAAAATTAAAGGATTCAACGCATGAAAAATTATGATGTTGTCGTTCTTGGCGCGGGCCCTGGTGGGTATGTCGCGGCCATCCGTGCTTCACAACTTGGTAAAAAAGTAGCGATCGTAGAAATGGATAAATTAGGTGGCGTTTGCCTTAATCGCGGGTGTATTCCAACTAAAGCAGTTTTAAAATCAGCTCATTCGGTGCATGAGCTTCATGACATGAAAGACTTAGGAATTAACGTAGAACTAAAAGGTCTTGATGGTGCTCAAGCAGTAAAACGCGCTTCAGGAATTTCAGATAGAATTTCAAAAGGCGTTGGTTTCTTAATGAAGAAAAACAATATCGAAGTTATTTCAGGTTTTGGTAAAATTAAAAATAACACAACTCTTGAAGTCAAAACTCAAGCAGGTGTTGAGTCTGTTGGTTTTAAAAATTTAATCGTTGCCTCTGGTGCCCACTATAAATCGTTTCCAGGTCTTGAGCATGATGGAAAGCGCTTAATTGGCGCTTGGGAAGCAATTAAAATGGAAACTCTTCCAAAGTCTATTGCCATTATTGGTGCAGGGGCCATTGGAGTTGAGTTTGCTTATTTTTGGAATGCATTTGGTGTTGAAGTTCATATTTTTGAACTTCAAAAACACTTACTCCCAATCGAAGATGAAGATTCATCAATCGAAGTAGAGAAGGCTTACAAAAAATATGGCATTAAAATGTCTTTAGGAATTGAAAAAGTATCTGCTAAA
>CAYWBR010000072.1:9530-13335 GCA_964456675.1 uncultured Bacteriovorax sp.
ACAACGGCAAAGACGTTTCAATTTTTGAAACAGTTGGTGGAAAAACTACTGAGCATAAGTTTGAGATGGGGTTAATTGCTGTTGGTATGACTGGAAATATCGATGGAATTGGACTTGAAAATGTTGGTATTAAAACTGATCGTGGTTTTATTGCTGTAAATAATATGTACCAAACAAATGTTGCTAACATCTACGCTATTGGAGATGTTTCTGGACCACCACTTCTAGCACACGCAGCTTCTCACGAAGGTGTAGTTGCAGCAGAACATTTAAGCGGAAAACATCCACATGCAATCGATAAGATGAATATCCCTGGATGTACATACTGTCAGCCTCAGGTTGCTTCAGTTGGCTACACTGAAAGAGATTTAAAAGCTAAAGGTATTGAGTATAAGGTTGGAAAACTACCATTTACCGCTAATGGTAAAGCGGTAGCATCAAATGAAAAAGACGGATTTGTTAAAACACTTCTTGGAAAGCATGGTGAACTTTTAGGGGCCCATATCGTTGGAAATCAAGCAACTGAATTAATTCACGAATATGTTCTTTTTAGAACCATGGAAGGAATTGATGAAGAGATATTTGCAACAGTTCATCCCCATCCAACTTTAGGTGAATTCCTAGCGGAATCAGTGATGGCAGCTCGTGGACGCGCACTCAACTTCTAATAAAAATAATTAAGAGATTACTCGGAGGAATATTATTATGAGACACGAAATCGTAATGCCACAAATGGGAGAGTCGATCACGACAGGTACAATTACTAAGTGGCACAAACAACCAGGTGACATGATTAAATTAGATGAAATCCTTTTAGAGATTTCTACAGATAAGGTTGAATCTGAAATCCCTTCTCCTGTTGCAGGAAGAATTGAAGAACTTCTTTATAAAGAAGGGGATACTGTTGATGTTCAAAAATTAATTGCTGTAGTTGAAGATGATACATCCGTGCCTTTTAAAGGAGCAGGTGGAGCAGCAACTTCAAGTGCTCCAAAAGCAGCACCTGTAGCAGTCGCAACTTCTGCAGCAACATCTGCGCCAGTAGCACCAGTTGCTGCAGCAGTAGAAGATGAAGGTCGTCGTTTTTATACTCCACTAGTTAAAGCAATGGCACAAGAAGCAGGCGTATCTCTTTCTGAGCTTTCAAATGTAACAGGTACAGGTGCAGGGGGACGAGTTAATAAGTCTGATCTAGAAGCATATTTAGCGACTAGAAAAGGTGGAGCAGCTCCAGTTGCAGCAGCTTCAAAAGCACCAACAGCTCCAGCTCCAAGTGCTCCAGTGTTCGCTCCAGGTGAGAGAGTAACTATTGTTCCAATGGATAACATGAGAAAGACAATTGCAAAAAATATGCAAGCGTCTAAACTTACAAGTCCACATGTTAACTCAATTGATGAAGTTGATATGACTAATCTTGTGAAGTTCAGAGAAAAATATAAAGATACTTTCCTGAGTCAAGAAGGTTTCTCACTAACTTATACTCACTTCATTCTATATGCTTTAGTTCAAGCATTAAAAGAATTCCCAGTTGTGAACTCATCAATTGATGGCGATAACATTGTAATGAAAAAAGATATTAATCTTGGATGTGCGGTAGCAGTTCCAGGAAATGGTTTAGTTGTTCCAGTAATTAAAGGAGCAGATAACCTAAATATTACAGGAATCGCTCGTGCATTAGATGTACTTGTAAAGAAAGCTAAGTCTAAAAAATTAACAATGGATGATTTAACTGGTGGAACTTATACTTTCACTAATAATGGGTCATTTGGAATTTTAGCAGCAACTCCAGTTATTCTTCAGCCACAAGTCGGTATTTTCTGTGTTGGTACAATTCAGAAGCGTCCAATTGTAACTGCTGATGATGCAATTGCAATTCGTCAGATGATGTATGCAACTCACACATATGATCATAGAATTATCGATGGTGAAGTAGGGTCTAAGTTTTTAAGACATGTTATCAACACACTTCAAACATTAAATCCAGAAGCATTATTCTAAAAAAAAAGCCGGTTTTAAAACCGGCTTTTTTTTACTCTCTTATGTTTTAATTAAAAACTAAGTTGTAATTGAGCTCGCCATTGAACTTGTTCAAGTGACTTTGTATCCGAGCTAACTTTTCCTAATCTGTTTGTATACTGAAGACCAGGCACTGCTGCTATTTTATAAGTAATGTCTAGATCCATTTCGCTGCGATCTAGTGTGTTTGTTTTAAAGTCGTAATCTGCATAACTTACTCTGGTCGATAGGGCTTCAGAGAAAGTATAAGCTACGTTAACTTTATATGATGATCCCGCATCAATTCCCGCCATTCCTGTAATCATCGAATTTGTATACATTGGATCAGTAAAGAATGTAAGAGGAGAGTAGATACCACCATTTAAGTACTTACCATTTTCATCAGAGATATCTACGTATGATAAATCAACTTTTACTGCATCTTTAGAAGCATTTAGGTTAAATCCCATCTCAGTGGAATCAATATTGCCTCTTCTTGCTGCACCAGTTTTTTTCTCTGCTATATACTGGAGAGATGGCGTTAGGCTAAATCCTTCTGAAACTGAGAATGTATAACCAGTAGAAGCATAGTTAAGCTTCATGATATCATCGAAACCATAATGATATATAGTTCCTTTGATTGTTGGGCTTGTATAGTCTGCACCAAAAATCATTACTCCGTCAGTTACCGTACCTGGAATAGCAAATTCTTCAACTGGTTTAAATGTATCAGAATTTCTATGCTTGAATTTTTCAAGTTGAGCAGCTGTTAATTTTAAATTCTCAACTCCAGAATATGTTAAAACATGCCCTGTAAATGATACTGGCATCATTTGCGAATCAGAAGGGTTTGCAAATGGAGAAGTGAACTCTTGTGCTCCTGTTCTGAAGTTAAAGCCGAAGCCATTGTAGTTTAGGTAAGATTCCCCAAGTCCAATTGCATCTTGCTCACCTAAAACGGCATAGTCTTTATAGTTAGTGGCACGCTTATAAGACTTTCCAGAAACAAGATTCATGTCACTTGAAACATTGAAAGTTAAACCAAAATTAAACCCATAAATGGCAGCATTTTCAGCGTGTAGTTTACCACCCAGGGCGAAAGCCTGTTGATCGCTTCCAGCTTCTTTATCAATAATGATATTGTAAGCTCTAACGTGGCCATTAACTTTACCATTTTTTAATGAGTCAATGATCATTGACTCCTGTGCAAATGCACTGCAACTAGCTAAGGTCGCAAGACATAGTAACGGACGAACTTTCATAAATTTCCTCGTGTTGTTGTTAAGTATATCAATTCTGACTTATTAATTTTAGAAATTCAACGCTAAGTTTAAATAGGTTGTTTATTGATGCAAATTAGATTTTTTCAAATTTTAAATCTTGCGCCTTTTTTTTAATACTTAGGAGCCCTTCGTGTTAATGATTAACAAACTTTCTTTCAAGATAAAAATCATTCTTTTGGTATTTTGTGTGGCCATAGTTGGTATTACTTCAACTCTGGTTATTTCATATGTCAGTTCAAAAAGTGCCTTGATGAATATGGCATCCAATCAGCTTAGCTCCCTAAAGGGAATTTCGCATAGAAGATCAGATGATTTTATTAAACGAACTAAAATGTTTACTTCATTGTTAGGAACAGATCGATTAACCGAAGGGCTTATTTTGGCTTATGAAAGTGCTTTTTATGCTGCAGGATTCAGTGTTGGTAAAGATTATGTCTTAGATAAAAAAGCTTTTGTGGATCTTCAGGCCCTCTATAATGGTAAAGTTTCAGAGCAACTACAGTCATACCAAATTGCTAATTATTATC
>CAYWBR010000073.1:0-13306 GCA_964456675.1 uncultured Bacteriovorax sp.
GGGATTCATTAGAAATTGCTAATATGGAACTTGAGATTTTAAAAATAAATTCTAATATAAAAATTATAAAACTTGATAGACATGATTTTGAACATGTATCTTCGTCAGAAATAAGAGGGGGAAGTAAAAACTTCCCCCTCTTTATCGATTAAATATTAACAAACTAATTATTTAACTTTCCAGTAGTACTCTGTCACCAACTGGCCTTCATATTCAAAAGGAATGTCAGATGGAAGTGGAAGATCGATAACTTTTGCAGTTTTCTTATCAGTCCCTTCTACCGTGTAACAAGCTGGAATAGATGGAAGTCTTGGAGTTGCTTGAGCTTGCATAAAGTTTAGCGATTTAAATCCTCTTTCTGTAAGAGTGATTACATCACCTTTTTTAATTGAAAGACCGGCAACATTAATTTTTTTACCGTTAACAAGAACGTGTCCATGAGAAACCATTTGATTTGCTGCAAGCATTGATGGTGCCCAGTTAAGTCTAAAGATTACGTTTGCTAATCTTCTTTCAAGGGTGATCAATAGAGTATCCATCCACGCACGTGACTTGTCTTTTTTCGCTTTTTTAACGTAGTTAACAAGTTGTGATTCTCTAAGTCCGTAGTGGTAACGTAACTTTTGCTTTTCTTTCATACGAACAGCAAAGTCAGAGATTTTTTTTCTTTTGTTTCCGTGTTGTCCTGGACCGTATGGTCTTCTTTCAAGGGCACCAGCTTTACCAAGTCCTGGAATTTCAATTCCTAGGCTTCTTTGAATGCTGAAACGGCTTCTTCCTGTAGTACTTCTAGACATTTAAATATCCCCACATAATAGCGTTTAATAACTTTTAACTTTTAGTTATATCATTTTAAAATAGACGAGGGATAGAGATACCTGTCCCTACATACATTGTCAATTTTTAAATATTATATTCTTTTCTAATATCCTCAAGATAGAGGTTTAAGTACTCAATAGTTTTCTTGCCCACTGTGCCATCGGAAATTAATTTAGAGTCGATCTTCGTGACAGGGACGATAAAACGGCTTGAGCTCGTTATGAAAACCTCCCTGGCTTGAATTAGATCGTTATAGCTAAAATCCCCTTCATTGACGGAGATTGATTTAGAGTGAAAAAGGCGGATGAGGCATTGGCGAGTGATTCCATCCAATAGTCCATGCCTTAACGCGGGGGTGTGCACTGTGTTGTCTTTGTCAACAAACCAGATATTGAACGTTGTTCCTTCAAGTAAGAGTCCATCTTTATTAAAAATAACAGCATCATCAAAGCCGTTTTCTACTGCCAATTCATAGGCCATTACATTTTCGTAATAAGAGCCTGATTTCGACTGGCTTCCAGATTTATTTAGCGAAGAAGTGAAGCTCATCAGTCTTACTCCGTCAGTTAACCAATGAGGGGGATTGGTTTTTAGAGGGGATGCAATGATGATCAAATTATTATTTCCATCAGTAAGTGATCGTGAAAACCCCAAAAATTTATTTGTTCCACCTGAAATTTGGATTCGAATATTTAAGTGCTTGGCGGGGTGGCGATCAATAATGTTTTGTACCTCATTGGTTATCTGCTCCTCGGTCAATTTTATTGGCAAGTGAATAATTTTTGCAGATTCAAAAAGTCTATTTATATGAAATTTCCAGTGAAAGATTTTTTTATCAAAAGTCCGAGTGGCTTCATAGACAGAATCTGCATATAAAAAACCTCTATCGAGCGCTGGGATCATTGCATTTTTCGAGTTTGTGATCGTGCCATTTACACTTACAAGAATTTCATCCATATTACTTTCCTTTGAAACAAGAAATTCAATAATATTATGGCAGATCATTTTATCACAATATTGAAATTATTTGACGAAGTTGATTAAAAAGACGCTATAATATTGTTAATGAAAATAATTACCATTGCCCATTTTGTTTTACTAATATTTCTATGCAAAAACGTTTGCGCTGCCGATCTTGTAACAACGCAAACTCAAGATCAAGAAGAAATTAAAGATGATATTATTGTCTCTGTAGATGGGGGCGCTCGAACTTATCGCCCTTATACATCGGTACCGGGTGGGGGAGACGGATCGACGTCTGATCAACCTTTTGTGACGTATCTGGCTTACCAAAATGCAATTAAGAATACAGTCTGGAAACAATTTGTCTTGGGGGACGGGGTTACTAGTAGCAATGGACCGTTGTTTATTGGTTCGTCGTCTGACACACAAAGCATTACAATTCCAATAAAGATTGATGCTGACGGAAGAAGAAGTTTATTTGTGGCAGTAAAAGATACTGCCGATACTTCAGGCGCTACTTGGGTTGTCGTTGGGATTTCTAATCGAGTGACAACTTCAAGTCAAAACGATTTAGAAACTACTTTTTCATTTGATCCAAATCTTATCTGCACGACATATCTCTCATCAATGTGCTCAAGTATTAATTCTGGCACTACCGATCGATTGACATTAGATACGTTCTTGCAGATAATGGTGATAGTGATAATGCCATTTCGCTTGGTAGTACTATTAATCCCACTAGCTACACTGGTGGTTTGTACTGGGATTTGGCCATAAGTTCAAGGCTTCCAAGTTTTTCATCAGGTAGTGTGACTGTTGACTCTGTAAGGCGTGGTGATAAAAGAATTCTTTTAGATTATACCATTCCAAATGCTATAAATGATTTCAAAGAAATTGTGTTAATCTATCAGGCAACTAATGCAGATCCACTTCCGGCATCTACTCTTTTATATTCTGACATTGCAGGGGCTTTAACTGAAGAAATTGTTTCCTTTGATGACTATGGGGTTAGCCTTGATGGAACTATAACCATTAAGAATTTAGTAAATAATGAGACGTTTGATGCTTATTTGGGAGTAGTGGATAAGTATTATTTTGCGCCACCTTTTAGCGAAAAGGCCGTTGGGTCAACTGCTGCAATTGAAGAGCTTTTAAAGTCACAAAGTTGCTTTTTTTTAACTGCTGGTTTTGGGGAAGAACATTCTGTGATCAAAGGCTTTAGAGTGTTTCGTGATAGCGTATTAATGAAGAAGTTAATAGGTAAGCTATTTGTTTCGTCTTATTATTTTATTGCGCCCAAGTGGGCCCCTTGGGTCTATCAACATCCTCGTTTACGTTTGATCATTAGATTATGGTCATCGTCAGTATTTTTTATTGTAAGTAATTTAGTCAACATCCTAGCGTTTTGCCTCTTGTTCCTTATGTCGTTTTTAACCTATAGAAAATTTAAATTTAAACTATCTTTTTTTTAAGCTCACGTTTACAATAAATTTTAGAGAGTTATGTAACCTCATCTAGGATGTGGGCATGAAAGCCAATAAAAATACAGTAGTTTTAATTGTAGATGATGAACCAGATATATTAGAGCTAATGGAAGAAGAATTTAGGTATTGCGGTTATACGACTTTAACTGCAACAAGTGGAAATGAAGCAATAACAATTTTGGAAAAAAACCATATTGATATTGTCGTATCAGACTACAAAATGCCCAATGGCAATGGAATGGTTGTTTTAGATTTTGTTAATAAAATCACTAAAAATAAGCCATTATTTTATTTTGTTTCAGGTCAAGCCGATGTCAGTATTGAAGATGCTATAAAAGCAGGAGCTAAAAAGTTTTTTACCAAACCCTTTGACCTAGATGACTTAATTCAACAAATAGAAAACCCTTAAGAATTTAATAATATTAATGAGTAATTCAACAAAAGAAAATTATACCGACGAGCGAGAGCTACTTCATGAAATAATTAATGAGCTATCGATCATTAAGATGGCCATGTTTCTTGGGAAGAAGAAGGTAGAGGACCCGACTCTACTAAAGTACATGGCCGATTCAGAAGAAGCAGTTAAAAAGATCGAGGATTTAGTCCAAAATTACAGAAACGATCATTCCCTATAGCTTTAAAGCGTCTTTAAGTTCACCAGATTGATACATTTCAGAAATTATATCTGATCCACCAATTAATTGACCTTTTACGTATAGTTGAGGGTACGTTGGCCAACTTGAGAAAGCTTTAACGCCTTCTCTGATTTCCATATCTGATAAAATGTTGAATGTATTATAAGAGACGTTTAGAGAGTCTAATATTTTTACAACGTTTGCAGAAAAGCCACATTGGGGGGCAAGAGGTGTTCCTTTCATAAAAAGAAAAATAGGAGCAGAATTAATTAGATTTTTAATTCTTGTTTCTAGGTTTTGTGATTTATCTTTTTCTTCAACATTGCTACCACCCATTATTTGAAACGGATTGTTCATAATAATTCTCCTTTAAATTAGTAGCTGATACCTTGGGCATCTGCTTTATTTTTTGTCATAGTTTTAAGCTGAACAGCGTGAATTTCATTTTTTAAGCTATCTTTTAAGATATCCATGATCATTTGGTGTTGTTGAATAAGAGCTTTGCCCTCAAATACATTGCTAATTACAAGAATTGCCAAATGATCTTTAGTACCAGTGAGGTCATTTACAGTGACTACTGCATCAGGGATTGATTTTAAAATCAAATCTTTTACAAACTGAAATTCCATAAAAATTCCTTTATTATAAGCATGAAAATATTTACTTCATACTCGTTATCCAAAAACTAGTTATCAAGGTTAAAAGTCTAATAATGTAGGTAATAATACCTAAAAAATGGTGCCTTTTTTTTAAATGTCTATCTCCAAGGGATATTTTTCTACCGGAGTAAATCATAAAAAAATAAAGAAGTACGCATGTAACGGCCAATGTAACGTGAATATTAAGTAATAGCGGATTTGTTAGAACTTTGCTGGCTTTTAAGATTGCTGCTCTTGTAATTTCAATTTGCGCAACAAGTAGAATATCCCAAATAATGGCCACAGACATAATTCGCATATGAATGGCCGGCTTTTTTCTAAAATAAATCCCGATTGTCATTGAAGAAAATATAATAATAGACTGAATTTGAAATAAAACAGTAGAACTCATAAAACCTTAGTATGATAAATTTCTTACACTTTAATGGAATTTTATAAAAGTATCAATTGCAGTTATCTATCATTCCATAGATAACTTCTATTAGATAAAACGAATGAATGATATTGGCATATGCGTTAGCAGAAAAAATGATCAATATGTCGTTTTAATATGGTTTTGCCAATGAATTTTTTGCTATGATGTCAGTTCTTTTAAAAATTGGATTAATTAATGGATGATAATGTTTTAGGTCATTGGGCAGTTATTGATATAGAGACAACGGGAATTGATGCTTTAAATGATTCAATTATCGATATTGGCTTTTTGCAATTTGAAGGAACAAAGTTAGTAAAAAAATATTCTTCATTGGTTCAATTTGATGGAGAGCTGTCGTATTTTATTCAAAAACTAACAGGGCTTTCAGGCAAAGAATTAAAAAAGGCACCGGCCTGGAAACAAGTTGAAAATGACGTACAAGAACTATTCGGTCATAACCTTCTTGCTCATAATGCTGAATTCGAAAAAAATTTCTTAGAAAAATCTTTTGAAAAAATTCAAAAATCAAATGGTCCTATGTTTCAAGAAAATCGAGAGAGTTTTCAGGATTCACTATATTATTTATCGTTTTTATTCCCTCATCAAGGAAGTCTTAAATTAGATAATTTTATTCGAGAGTGGGGTATTCGAGAAAAAGAGGAACACCGGGGTTTTAGTGATTCGTTGGATCTCTTAAAAGTAATGCTTACAGCAACAGCGCTCGTTTTGAAAGATCGTGAATTATATTTTCATGCTGTTGCAATACTTAAAGAAAACAAATTAGATAAACATTGGGTTTTTAATTGGCTAAATTTAGATATTTCAGATCTCGAAGAAATCTCCTCACAAATAGATTTCGATCTAAAGCATGCCGTTGAAGTTGCAAAAATATCTAAAGTTTCTACTGTCTACAAAGATATAGAAGAAACAAAAAATTATCAAAAACGATTTTCACTCGAGTTTAGTGGGCAAAATATTAAAGATATATTACGAAATAATGAAAAATTAAAAGAAATTTTTCCACAGTATGTCTACCGCCAAAGCCAAGAGGAATTAGCTCTTAGGACAGGACAAGCTTTTAAAAATAGAATACACACTTTGGTTCAAGCTCCGACTGGTACGGGGAAAACGTTTGGATATTTAATTCCTGGAAGTTTATTTGCACTTGCTGAAAAGCAACAGGTGTTAATTAGTACGGGAACTAAAACTTTGCAAAACCAAGCTTATGAAAAAGATGTACCAAAAGTTCGCGAGATGCTTGGACTTTCTAAAGATGAGTTAAAAGTTAAAATGCTTTTAGGTTCATCGAATCATTTATGTGAATTACTCTTTAGGCAGAAAGAGGCTGAGAATACTCTTTTTAAAACGGAAAATTTCGATGAGTGTTTCACATCGGCTTATTTTTCAATGTTGTTTTTCTATAATACAAGGCTTCCGATATCTAGTGCTATAACAAGATTGCAGTTGCCATTTTTATTTTTAAAAAGAAATGAAACCTTTCGTGAAATGGATCGCGAAGTTGCGGTTGATTTTAGATCGTGCACGGGAAATCTTTGTCCGTTTAAAAAAAATTGTAGTTATCTTCAAGGTCTTAGAGAAGCAAAAGAAGCGGATGTAATTATTGGCAACCATTCTTTGATGTTTTCATGGCCAAGAACTACACCAAGGCCGCAGTACATAGTTGTCGATGAAGCTCATAAAATCGAGGAAGAGGCTACCGATGCATTTGGTGTACAGGTTGCAAGAGAGCCATTGAAGTCGCTAGTTCGTAGCATTCAAAATGGGCAGTCGCTTGGCTCGCTTTTTTATTTATTGGCACAAAATGAAGAAGAGCATGGAAGCAGTACTGAAACTATTCAAGGGATCCGTGAAACATCAGAGGTTCATTATCGAAGAATTATGGATCATTTGCCTTTTTTGGAGGAGAAAGTAGAACTTTACTTTAAAAAGGCGCCAAAATACTCGGAGCTCTATTGGAACGAATTGCCTATGATTGATAGATCTGTGCACTCCGATCCGTTGGGGTTACAGATTCTTACTCACGTGGAAAGTTTAGCATTTATTTTTCAAAGCTATTTTGAAGCACTTGAGCCTTTTGCTAGTCGTTTTGATGTTAAAAATTTAAAAAACGAGCAAGAGGTAACTGCTTATACTCGATTTGAAACTTTTTATTCTCAAATTGGCGATATGAGTTTGGCCTTTGATTTTTTAGTTAAACCAAGGGAGAACTATTGCCGCTCGATGCGTTTTCATTTCGATGAAGGATTCGTGTTTTTATCGAGTCCGATTGATATTGGAAAAGTATTACATGACGGACTTTTAGAGACCACTGCTTCTGTGGTATATACGTCCGCGACTCTCGCAAATGGTAATGGAGATACTGGTGCAAAAGGAATTGAGTGGGCTTCGGGATATACATATTTAAATCCAGAGCGAAGGTTTAAAACTGGATTTTATCTTCCGCAATGTTTTGATTATCGTAATAAAACCAAAGTTTTTTTAGTAGATGACGTCGTGCCCTTGTATGATGGGCGTTTTGTGGAGTCAACACTGAAACCTATTTTAGGTGTTATTAGAGAATTAAAGGGGAGAACGCTTCTTTTGTTTTCTGCCAAAACGCGTTTTGAAACAGCACGAGAAATTCTTTTAAAAGAATTTGAAGGTGAAATTCCAGTTTTTATTCAAGGAATGGGAGCCGACGTGGTAGATGAATTTCGAGCAAGCGGAAATGGAATTTTATTAGGTATGGAATCTTTCGGCGAGGGGATAGATGTGCCTGGAGAAGCATTGCAATTTGTTTTTATAGATAAAATTCCAGATATGCGGCTTGATCTTGTTATTAATGAACGAAGAAATTTCTTTGAATCACGACTTGGAAATGAATTTACTGACTATTACTTGGCCCATAGGACAAGGTCTCTGCATCAAAAATTAGGACGACTATTGCGTACAGAGAATGACTATGGTGGAGTTGTGATTGTCGATAGCCGTGTCAAGCAGTGGAAAGGTAAAACAATGGAAAAATTAATAAAACTTATGGAGCCTTACCAAATTGAGCGAGCAACACTGAAGGATGCATGCAACGGAATATTGCAATTTATTACTGATCATCCTCAGAAATGAGTTATTCGTCTTTGTTGAGATTGTTAAAATATTTAATCTGAATTTTTGTACCATCATCGGATCTAATGACGTAGGGAATTCCACCATGCTGGCTTAGGTAGATTTTTATATGAGGTGGTTCTTTAGTATTTTTTAAGTCAACTTCCGAATCATAAAGCTTATACAGAGTCGCTTGAACATTTTGCCCATCGATATTCATTTTTTCATTAGTTAAATTTGCACGTTCTAATAAGATGTTTCTAAATTGGGGGGATTCTTTAAAGTCCCATTGATTATTAGTATATAAAATATTAAATGAATTTTTGCCAGAGACATCTAGTTTTTTAGATTTCAAAAATAACATTGAAACCGAGCTTATTGGTGTTGCAATATGGTATTTGGGGGCAGTGATAATTTCTTCTTCATGGCTTTCACCTTTACTATTTTCAAAATTGTAAAGAATATGATTTCGTTTAGTAATATATTTAAAAGTTTCTTTAGTGAATTCCTTCCCCATATTTTTTTCTATTGATACATAAGTAGGAATATATTCTTTGTTATAGATGTACTCAACTCTGATTGTTAATATTTCACCAGTTGCCACTCTTGCCAAAGATTCGGCAACAGTAATGTATTGTGATTCTTTTTTTTCGAAATAAACGTCAAATGCTTCTTCGGCATAGATATTGTCATTTCGATAGTAGTTAAAAGCACCACGGTAAATTTTATCTTCTTTTTTATAGTTTTTTGTTGTCCACATGTTTAGATATTATCAAAGAATACAAATCTTTAAAGAGATGTTAGATTCAGGCAAAAAAGATTATTAAAGTTAACTAAGAAATTTGAGGTATTTGAGATGATTAGCTATGAGTTTTACAAGGTACTGCACCTCTCAATGATTTTAATTCTGATTTCATCACTCGGTTTTATTGTCCAGGGGCATTTTAAAACTAGGCAGTTCAAAATTGCAATCGGTCTATGCTCTTTTTTGGTTTTTACTGGTGGAATGGGGTTGATAGCTCGTTTAGGCTTTGGCCATGGGCAGCCCTTCCCATTTTGGATTAATGCAAAAATTGGATTATGGGTTTTAGTTAATATTATTTTGATTATGATTGGACGAATCCCACATGTTTATAGAAAATGGTTGCATGTACTATTAGTGGTATGTGCTGTATTGGCCGCATATTTAGCGGTTAATAAGCCAATCTTTAATTAAGGATAAATAATTTGAAAACAGGGCCAGGAAGAGGGGGATTTTCCAAAGATTATTGGAATGAAAATTACAGTAATCCACTGGAGATGGATAATGTTGGCAATCGCAAACTTCATCTTAAGTACATCAAATCTTTCCTGGCCCTTGAGTATACCGATATTAGCTCTCTTGCTGATTATGGCTTTGGTTTAGGCTATCTTTTTTTAGAAGCGCTGAAGTGTTTTAAGCCCTATAGAGCTTATGGGCTAGAGCCTTCAGAGTTGGCTTTTTTAAAAGGTGAAAAACGTTTAAAGAAATTTAATTGTGACCAATTGCCTTCTATGAAATTAAAGCTAGAAAAAATTGATTTATTGGACTGGGCAGTGGCTTCTAAGAAAGAGCGCCAGCTGGGTATCAAAATAAAAGCCTATGATTTAGGTTTTTGTACCTCGGTATTTCAGTATTTAAGCGATGAAGAAATTTCTTTAGTGGCCAGTGAGTTAGCACATAGGAACAAAATTGTGTATTTTTCAGTGCCAACAGATAATGAATTAAAAAAGCAACGGGAAGAGGTTGAGTTTACTGACCGATTTGCTATTCAACGAAGTCGCGAAAAATATATTGAACTCATTTCTCCATATTTTACTTTTGTAGGAAATAGATTTTTGGAAAGTAAGATCCATTACAATGAGGAAAGCAGTCCTTTTTCTGAGTTACTCTTTCGATTTTAATGATGTATACTCACAAAAAAAATTAAAAATAAGGAAATAATATGACCGAACAACTTTGCCCTTGTGGCTCATCGTTAAATCTTTCTAAATGCTGTGGGCCTTATTTGGAAAAGAAAAAGAATGCTCCGACGGCAGAAGCGCTAATGAGGTCTCGCTACTCGGCTTACGTACTAGAAAACGTTGACTATATTATGGATACTCATCATGCTTCGACAAAAGAAGATTTGGTGCGTGAAGATATTGAAGCTTGGTCAGAAGAGGCAGAGTGGCTTGGATTAACAATTTTAAAAACTGATGCTGGACTAGAAAAAGATAATCAGGGTTTAGTCGAATTTAAGTGTAGTTATGAATTAGATGGCAAAATTCAAAATCATCGTGAGATTTCTGAATTTATTAAAGAAGATGGAAAATGGTATTTTAGAGAGGGGCGTTTTATAAATGAGACGATAAAGCGCGAGGGACCAAAAGTTGGCCGCAATGATCCTTGTAGTTGTGGATCTGGTAAAAAATTTAAAAAATGCTGTGGGATATAGAAGTTTAGGGGATAAATTTTTTTTCAACTATCCATTCTGAGTTAAATAAGCCTTTTCGATATCTTATTTTTAATTTAGATGTTCCTAAATTGAATTTTTTATTTTCGCTTTCTGTAATAACTATTTCAGTCAATGAGTCTGGCATTCCATAGCCGCCGGTGTTAATTGGGAGAGTTACTAGAGCAAAGTATACGGGGCCATATTTTGTTGAACGAAATGTTACCTCTTGAATACCAAGTTCTATTGTCTCTACTTTTGATCGATCAAAGATTTGATTAATTACTCCAATGATAGAACTTACAAAAAACCATAAAAGAATACAGGTGATGATTATTAATGCTCTTTGTCCTTTCTTTGAAATTTTTACCGAGTCATGAATTTTAATCAAAAAACTCTTAAAGAAATAAATGAGCAGAATTGATATTGGTAGTGAGATTAATAAGAAGTGGGTAGTCGAGACAATAAAATTAAAATTATCGTAAAATGTTCTCAAGAACACAAATCCGGCCAGAAATAAAGTATTTAGTAAGATTGGAGTTATTAGTTCGTTTTCTTGTTTATTAATTGTCATACAGATCATTATACACATTAATATTAAGAATGCAGCACGTTGTCGAAAAATGAATAATCCATGTTTGCAGATTACAAAGAGAGTATGTTACCCGAGTAAAAAAGTTTTATTCTATAACTATTTTTTGCCCATAGAAAAAAAATCTTAAAATTTCGCTATCATAGTATTATATTGATGATATAAGTCAGATAAAATTACTCTAGTTTTAATTTAGGAAATACATGTATGGGCAAGACCATTGATTTTTCACACCTCTCTAGTTCCGATATCTCATTTGTTGATTCTATGTACGAAAGCTATAAAACAAATCCTGAAAACGTTGATGAATCATGGCAAAGATTTTTTCAAGGTTTTGAATTCTCTTCTGGATTTGGAACGTCCACTGGATCAGGGGATGGAGTAAGTGATGAAAAATTACGTAAAGAATTTAATGTATTTAGATTAATTCAATCATTTCGCGCAAGAGGACACTTATTAGCAGATACAAATCCTGTTCGAGCAAGAAAAGATAGAAAGGCACGCATTTCGCTTCAAGAATATGGCCTATCAGATGAAGATTTAAAATCTGTTTTTAAATGTGGTGAGTTTGTAGGTCTTGGCCCTGCAAGCTTAGAAGCGATTATCGATCATTTGCGCGCTATTTATACTTCTAAGCTTGGTTTTCAATACATGCATTCAAATAATACAGAAGTACGACGTTGGATGCGCGAGAAAATTGAAGCCAGTGCAAAAAATATCGACTTTCCTATCGAAAAGAAAAAAAGAATTTTACAAAAATTAAATGAAGCCAATGTTTTTGAAAATTTTTTACAAACTAAATACGTTGGTCAAAAAAGATTTTCGCTTGAAGGTGGAGAGTCTACAATTGCAGCACTCGACGCAATTATTAACAAGGGGGCCGATTTAGGTGCAAAGGAATTTATTATCGGTATGGCGCACCGAGGTCGCTTAAACGTACTTGCTAATACAGTTGGTAAATCATACGAGTTTATTTTTACAGAATTTGAAGGTGCTTCGAAAGAAGAGCTACAAGGGCATAGTGGAGACGTAAAATATCACATGGGTTACACCACGGTACAGAAAACGCCAAACGGAAATGAAGTTGCAGTAAAGCTTCTACCAAATCCCTCTCACTTAGAAACGGTTGCACCTGTTGCCGTTGGATACGCGCGAGCCTTATATGATCAGTACTATGATAAAGATAATTCTAAAATAATTCCAATTCTTATTCATGGAGATGCTGCTGTCGCAGGCCAAGGTGTGGTTTACGAAAATTTACAGATGAGTAAACTTCCGGGCTACCAGGTTGGTGGTTCAATTCATTTGGTTATTAATAACCAAATTGGTTTTACTACAGACTTTGAAGATGGAAGATCTTCGCTGTACTGTACATCAATCGCTAAAACCGTGGAAGCTCCAGTTATTCAAGTAAATGGAGATTACCCAGAAGCTGTAGTTTTCGCTGTTGAATTGGCCGTAGAGTTTAGACAAAAATTTAAGGAAGATATTTTTGTGGATATCGTCTGCTATCGAAAGCATGGGCACAACGAGGGAGACGAACCTCGTTTTACTCAGCCTCAACTTTACGGTTTAATCGGTAAACATAAAAACCCCAGAGAATTTTATCTAGATATGCTTTTAAATCGTGGCTCATTAAACGCAGAGCTCGCGGCGCAAATGATTGAAGAATATAAACAACTTCTTTCAGATCGTTTTAATAATGTTCGCCAAAAGGGTTTGCCTGATCGTAAGAGTGGGCCACATGCTGATTGGAAAGAAATGCGATTTTCAGAGAATAAAGATTTTGAAGAATCTCCTAGTACTAGCGTGAATAAAAAAACACTTGAATCAGTCCTTGCTAAAATTAACCAGATCCCTGAATCAATGCAATTGATTAAAAAAACTCAAAAAATTGTTGAGGATCGCAATATTGCATTTCAAACTGATAAACTGGATTGGGCAACTGCAGAGCTTCTTGCATATGGCACTATTTTAAATGAAGGCAAAAATATTCGATTTACAGGACAAGATGTAATTCGCGGAACTTTCTCACACCGCCATTCCAAAGTGTTTGATGAAAAAACAAATGAAGCATTTTGTGGGCTTCAAAACATTTCAAAAGATCAGGGACAATTTCATATTTATAATTCGCTCTTATCAGAATACGCCGTGCTTGGTTTTGAGTTTGGCTACTCATGGTTA
>CAYWBR010000074.1:0-13176 GCA_964456675.1 uncultured Bacteriovorax sp.
TTTAAAGATGAAACAAACTATGTTATCTATAAGCTTGCGGCAAATAGGTTTGGGACATCAAGAAGTGAAGTTGAAGCAGTTGTTGGCCTAATGGGGATGAGAAAGCTTGATAGCCTTTTAAAATTAGAAGTTTTAAAAGAAGAAAGTGATGGAAGAATTCACGCAATTGAAAAAAACTTTTCTGTGGATTTAAAGCTTGCTCATCAATTAACTCATACATTGGTTGATTTTTATAAACCAGAACGCGTACAAGATGGCTTTAACCTTTTTTACTCACTCTCTGAAGGTTTAAACGAAGAGGGAATTAAGAAAGTAAAAGAAATCGAAAAAGATGCTGTAAAAAAAGTTTTTGAAGTAATGAATAATGAACAATATCAAGGATTGATTCCTTATTTTTCAATCGTCCTATCTGACATCATAGGGAACATGAATGAAGGATCTGACAGGAGAATGGTGCAATGAAAAAGATTATTTTGGCTTTTTTGCTTACAATGATGGTAACACTTACAATTGCCTCTAGAACAGTGACAGTTAATGGCGAATTAACAGGAGCTGGTTCAAAATTTTCAGTTAAGGCATTAGTTGGTTTCATTCACAATCGTGAACTTCTACCGATTGAAAAATGTCAAAAAATTGCTGTTAAAAATACTCTTGATCCAAAAGTTTCAGACATTACAAAAGTTGAAATTGCTGGAAGAGTTATAGAAGCTCATGAATTTGATGGGTTTGTTGTAAAAGAATAATAATTATAGACTCTGCATTGTAATGTCTTGCAGTGCAGAGTTTACGTTTTTTCTTTTTTGGCCTTAGTTAATTTTGTTCCTAATTCCTGTCGGCTTGTTTTAGTACCCTTTATTGGATCGTATCTCATAGTTATTTCTAATCGATTCCCCGTCCGTCTTTTTCCGATTTTTTTCTTTGCGCCAATGTCTAGTGCGGTTTCATCAATACTAATTTGGACGTCCCATATTAGTACAACGTCCCCTAACATAAGTGGCTCCATGTTCACGTGCCCTGTATTTAATATTGTACCATTCAAAGAGAACATGTCTTTGATAAAAACTTTTCCAGTAAGATCAAGAATTATTTGAGCATGGTATTTGCTAACTTTAGGGTTTTTTATAATAATATCATTTTTTGAACTTCTTCCAATGTTAAGTATTCCGTTTAAATGATATATTGTGGTGTTTTTTCCATCGCTAACTTTAATATTGATACTCATACGCTATTCCTCATTTTTTGGACGATATTTTCCAGACTGGTTTTTTAGTCGAGAAAGTGTAGCCGGTGCTAAGTTTAAGTAAAGTGCTATTTGATTTTGTGGTAATCGGTCTTCGAGATGTCCGTGTGTACTAAGGAAATATTGATACCGTTCATTGGCATTTTTAATACTTATTTGGCGATCTTTATCTGAGCGATAAATATATCGATCATCAGAAATTTTTCTAAGCAAATGGGCCCAAGGCAAACTATTTTTGGTAGTTTCGAGCAATTCGTCGTAGTTCATTGTCAGTATCGTAGATTCTTCGATGGCCTGAACATACCCAGTTGCTAATTGTTTTTTTAGCATATCGGTATAGGCACCAATGAATGAACCTTCGGCTGCAAAATGGCTTATATGTTCTTTTCCGTTTTCCATGAGATAATATGTTTTACACAGACCGGAAACAATTATACCTACTTTTTGGGCATTCATTCCGGGGGATATAAAATCTGTTCCTGCTTTTAGATATTCTAAAGACACTGCATCTTTGGCGATTAAAAGTTCTTCAAAACTAATATTTGAAAAGCGATCAATTTTTTCATGAAATTTTTTAATGGCTGCATATACTTCAGGTTTCATATTAAAATTTTAATATGAAGCTAGTTTTTTTCCAAGTAGTTCCTCATTTCCATAAAGATTTTAGCTAGAATCTCTTCAGTTTTATCTTGGTTTTTTAAGATAAAGGGATGAATTTTTAAAGAAAAACATAACTGCTTATTAGCGATCATTACCATGATGCTGATAGGAAAATTCTTAGAGCCCGGAGGGCCCCCTACCCATATTTCATTTGCCGGTAGCTCCCAGTTTCCAAAATAACTAAAACTACCAATCATAAAGGTCTTTTTTGAGCTATTTTTACTGATATAGCGCATACCATTTAAACCGATTATTTTTCCGATTTGATGAACTTGCCAAACACACCAGTGCACTTTGTTTTTTAAAGAATCTTTAATATTTTGGTTAATTGTAAAAGGAGTATCATTGCGCGAATCAAAAGGAATGAGGATACCACTTGAATGGTTAGAGTTATAATTTTTCCTTTTTAAAACTGGGCGAAGATTTACTGGTAATGTCCAGGTACCGCACTGATTGGAGCTCAATTCATTTAAGAGAACTCGACTAGATAAATCCATTAAAAGGGCACAAAGGCTAACTTTTTCTTTTTTGGCGAGAAGTTCTAACTTAGCAGTTTCATCTGCGGTTAAAAGATCAAAGCTTAATCGATGAACATTTGTGTGTTTATAGTTGAAATTTTTTTCAATCCAATCTACCTTGGGTCCCTTTTTTTGGAAAATTAGTTTTATAAAGGCGATGACATATTCCATAAAAGAAGGCGGACATTTTTCTTTTAAATCAGGAAATTTAGAAAGCGTTATTCCACGCTTTTGATAAAGATAATTAAGTACACCGACACCATCCATATAGGAGTGGGAGAATCTAAACCATTCAACTTTTTTTTCATTTCGTGCAGTAGAAAGATCTAGTCTGCCAAAGGTGGGTTCATCATTATCGCCTCGATCGCGCATGATTTTATACCATAAACCGAACCAATCAACTTCATCTTTATATTGATCAAAATCTTTTGGGTCAAAGCGTACTTCCATTAAGCAATTCCAATTTCAAAAGCAGGAGGAGTATTTTCTAGTGGCAAAAAATCCTTTTGATCAAATTCTTTTTTGCTCATTACTTGATAAAATCTTCCTTTGGTTTTTTCACCTATAAAATATTTATTTTCATATTGCCATTGAGGAAAAGTAAAAAAGGATAATAAATGAAAGTTCCTATTTTTAGATGTTAGATAGTTATGTGTGATAAAATCTAAAACTTCTTGTCGCTCGAGTGTACTTATATCAGGAGCAAACTTCAAATGTGTAAGATAGAGAACTGTTAAATCTTTTTTTACTTTAATGGCAGGAACTTTAAAAAGTGGCAGCAATGAACCAATTATGGCCAATTTCCTATCAACACTTTCCACGACAAGTTTTTTTGAATTGGGTATCCATGGTGCAAAAGCGGCAATTATTTTTTGCTTATTATTTCTGATTACTTGAAATGAATCAAAACTAAAGTTTTCCCAAGTATTTATTCTGCGATCCAATTCATCAGGTAGATTTGGGTTTGCTCGAATTCCATAGTCATCTTGCATGCCAGGTCTATTTTTTAATAACTCATAAAAACATCTCACTTCATTTTCATTAGTACTTGATATAGTAAATTTGTGAGTGCTATTTATTTTTGAGAAAGGTTTATTTAAAAAGAAATTATAAGTCTCATAAGTAGTAAGTTCTTCATAAATTAAATCATCATTATTTTTTAATAATGACTTCATAGCGTTTTGATTTTCATCAAGGATGGCAGAGTAAAGAAATTTTATATCTTTAAATTCTTCTATTTCTTTAAAGTTTACGATTATATCGCGATAACATTTTTTCCATGTAAGCCTAATCTTGGCATTGAGTAGAGGCGAAATTCTTAGATCACCTAAGTATCCAGTTAACTCTTTTTTACCATTAATAATATGTGGAACAACTGCAATAGCAGCAGTACCTAAAATAGTACCTTCATCATTTCTCATTAGAAATATAAAAGGATTATCTGATTGGTCGAATGCAAATTGAAAATAATCACTTCCTCGATCATAGCGAAGTGAGTAAGATTTTGTTTCCATTTTCATCGATTTGAAAAAATCTAAAATTCCTTGATTGTCTTCTTTTTTTGCAACTGAAAAATATTTGTATGGTTCTAAGATATCATTTAATTTCATAAATAAGCCTTAGTAGTAAAAACGCGCACTGATATAGTGGGTTTTTCCTGTTCTTCCAAATTCTGAAGATGATTCATTTCCTATAGACCAAAAGCTTCCGGCACTCAAATAGCTATTATCTGTTAAACTATATTCAAGCTTTAAAAGATTTAAGCTAGATTGATCGTGAGTGTTGTAATAACTCTGAAGAGTTCCAGATAAAAGAGCGGTGAACTCATATGAAGCTGTAGAAATTAAATAATGCTTATCTCTAAGGTAAATAAAATCGAGAGGACGGATTCGGCTTGTTTTACCACTGGCTCCATTGAAATGATATTCACCTGACAAGTATAGGGAGGATTGGAATTTGTAATCAATTCCAGAAGTCAGACGAAAGAAGTCCTTTTTTGGATCAGTAAGTGTTCTTTGTTCAGACTTTTGATCTATAAAAGCAGATTCTAACCAAAATCCGGCATCACTTATTGGGTGCTGAAGATCAAAACCAAATAAGTTTTTTTCTTTAAAATTCATTGCCGTTAGAGTGATTTCATATTCATTATAGTTAAATCTTGGACGAAGATAAAAAGCACTTAGATCTTTCTTGAATTCTTTTCCGAGGACTGTGCCTATTTCAAGAAATGATATTTCACCTAAAGATTTTTTATAAACAATTGCATCTACTCCAGTTCTTTCTTCTTTATCAATTGTGTTTAAAGCAAATGGAGTTAAAACATCAGTTGGGTTTAAGGATTTACTTGAACCAAAAGCAATAGGAGTTCTTCCTAAAATGAAGTCACCAATAGTGCTTGATAAATTTAGGTTTAGTCGATTTAAATTATGAAGTAACAATGTTTTGTGCTGATTGTTTGTCTGTTCATCATGTAAGTAAGGTTTAAAGTCATCAATTCGATATGAGGGTACGGTATTAGTATGTGCAGTCGGTTTTTCATGTAGGGCAGTAAGCTCATAAGCCGCTTCAAATTTAAGGGAATCGTTAAAGCTGAAGAGGAGGGAGTTTTTATTAGAGATTTGCAATGAGTTTCTTGATTTTGAAAAAGTTGGTAAGTCCTTGTTAATTCCAAAACCTTTAATGTTTCCGGCCCATTCAATATTGGCGAAGGTGGAAGTTATAAAAAATGAAAGTAAGAGGAAGAACGATTTCTTAGCCACGAATTTCTTCCTTGAATAGTTTTCCATCTTTTAAAATTACTAATCTTTTTGCTCTCTCCATAATCATTTGGTCATGGGTTGAAAAAACAAAAGTAATTTTTTTTGTTTCATTTAACTCTTTCATCATGTCTAGTAATGCACTTCCTGTATGCGAATCTAGATTGGCCGTAGGTTCATCTGCTAGTATGATTGATGGATTTGAAACCATCGCGCGAGCAACGGCAACGCGCTGTTGTTGTCCCCCAGATAGTTCACTAGGTCTTCTATGTTCTCTGCCACTTAAACCAACTTCTTTTAAAATATTGAAGACTCGATCTTTTCGTTCACTTTCTGAAAGTCCTTGTAAAAGAAGAATGTATTCTACGTTCTCATACGCAGTTAATACGGGAATTAAATTATACGATTGAAAGATGAAGCCAATGTGATCACGACGATAATCAGATAAATCATTTCCATGCATGTCACTTATAGAATTACCGGCCAAATATGCCTTACCACTAGATGGTGTATCCAAACCACTCATTAAATTAAGCAGAGTTGTTTTCCCAGAGCCAGAAGGACCTACTAGCGCGGTAAATTCACCTCGATGAATTTTTAAACTCACATCATCAACTGCACGAACTGGATTTTCCTTTGTTCCATATTCTTTTACTAAGTGATCTAAGAAAATTACTTCATCATTTTTAGTTTGAGTTGTTTGCATATATTGTTCCTCTAATATTTTCATTTTGTTTTATTAATCCTTTTTCATCGATTTCGATGGATCAATTTTAGCAGCATTAATGGCCGGATATAACGAAGCCAGCATTGCAAAAATTAATATCGAAATTGGATAAAGAGTGTATTGCTTTAAACTTGGTATTGGTCTAATAGCTTCTTTTATAGTCGCACCAAGATATTCCACATCGGTAAGATGATGAATGCCTGTAAAGTTCGTGATGAGAGTTATGAGGCCACCAACAATGATGCCTAATAATGCACTAAAAATACCTAAGGCCAAGGCTTCTACTAGTATTAGCTTAAAAATAAAAAATGGCCTTGTTCCAATGGCTTTCATAATCCCAAATTCATACATCCTTTCATAAAGTGACATGAAAAGGGTATTCATGGTTGTTAAGGCTATGACTGCAAAAAGAATAACTGTACCGATTGCTAGTGAGTAATTTGTTAATTGAATGCCTGCATCGATCGCTGGAATCAGCTTCTTCCAACTAAGTGCTTCATTTCCATTTGTTGAAAACTTAGAAAGAAAACTTTCCGGTGGATTTAAAAGATCGTTTTTGTTTTTAAATTTAAAAACAATTTCATGATAATCATTACTAATACCCATAATACTTTGTGCTTTATCTAAATTAACAAAGGCTAAGTTAGTGTCCATATCTTTATTTTTCATTTTAAATATAGCACTTACTCTAAACATTTCTTGAGTTAAAATTCCTGTTTTGGCTTGGGCCATAGTGACAACAACTTTATCACCGAGATCAACGCCTAGAAATTTTGCTAAACGCTCACCGATCATTAGCTCCATTCCATCTGTACCAGTTAGGAAATTACCTTTGATAATGCTCTCATTTAATGGAGATATATTTAATTCTTCTTTATGGTGAATCCCATAAAACATGATTGGCAAAATATCAGAGGGAGAAGAAATCATACCTTGAGCAATTACTCTTGGTACTGCAGTTTTAATTAAAGGGTCACTTTTTATGTTTTGAAGTAGTTCATTGGATTCTGCAATGGTGCTTTCAAGTTCTCGTGTTTTTAAAAAATTTTTTTCATGTATTTGGCCATCACCTAAAAATGATTGGGTTACGGAATTGACCATGTTGACATTTAGACCTTGTAAAAAGGCATCGGCAAAAACAAGAGATGCCAAACCAAGCCCCATGATTAAACAGGTAATGATTGAGCGCCGACTATTTCTAAATATATTTCTAAAACCTAACTTAAAAAGCATATAATTCCTATTTTAATTACTTCTGATAGCTTTCACTGGCACAATTTGTGAAGCACGAATGGCCGGGAAGATACTAATCCCAACGCTTGAGAGCGTGACGACCAATGCTGGAACCCAGAGATTAAAAAAGTTTAATTCACTATATAGGTTATGAAGGGCCATCCCTCCAATTTCAATTGGCATAGGGTATGGTATCCCGACTAAAGAGAGTCGATAGTTTATAAAACAAGCAAAAAATATACCTATGAAAACTGAAACTAAACTTAAGACCGTTGTTTCTAAAACAACCATAGTAAAAATTGCATTAGGTCTTGTTCCAATCGCTTTTAGAATTCCAAATTCACGGGTGCGTTCAAGAATTGTCATCAGCACTGTATTTAAAACACCGATTGAAACAATGAAAATTAATATTCCTAAATTGATCCATATTCCAGTTTGATCGGCCTTCATTGCTTTATAGAATTCACTTTCAATTTCTTGCCAGGGAGATACTTCAAGATTAGGAAATTTCGTTTGATATTCTGAAGCGATGTCATAGGCTTCATCATAATTTGAAAAACTAACAACATATTCATGATTGCGACTGCCTAGAACTAGAAAATCTCTTACGACTTGAATTTCAACATAGGCATTTCTTCCTTCCATTGAATCACTTTCTTCGGAAAGAATACCTACAACCGTAAAGCTATCGTTACTCATAGAGCCATCAGCTCCTTGAGTCATTAAGACTAAACTAGCACCGATCTTTGCATCTAGGATTTTTGCAAGAGCATGTCCTAATACGATATTATTTGTTGTTTCATTTTGTAAAAATATACCTTGAGAAACTTTTTGATGAATCGTTGTGGTTTTTGCTTCGGTCTCAGGATTAATCCCTATGAGTTTTGCACCGGTAGTTTTTTCTCCACTAGAAATTAAAACGGAACTCATTACTCTTGGACTAAAACCAATAACTCGCTTATCTTCACTTAAAGATTTGTCTAATTCTTCGGTATCTCTAAAATTTTTAAAAAGAGAAGGCCTTTCTAAGAAACTTTTTGCATGGATTTGCATGTGGCCAGCGTGGCCCTTTGTAAAAGTATTAATTACTTTTCCATATGTTCCATAAACTAAGCCTATTGCCATGGAACAAAGAACAAACGAGCCCATCATTGTCAAAATAGTAAAAAATGATCTTCTCTTTTGTCTAAAGATATTTCTAAAAGCCAGTTTTAAAAAAAACATAAATCACCAAATGTTAGCGTTTACGCTGAAGATTTATAAGCGTGAATGTATCACTTGGATGAGTGAGATCAAATTTCGCTTTTAAGTATCGAATGATCGTTTTTTGATTAGGTTTTCCTTCTGGAATTAGCTCTAGCTTGGCAGGAATTAAACGACCCCCCATATTTTTATATTCTGAAAAATAGAGAGTACGAATGAGTTTACCTTTCTCATCAAAATATTCTTGTTTGGTTGGCATGATATCTGTTTTTCTAACGGTTAATAAAATTTTTCCCCAAACAGTTACAGTTGTTTTATTGGGAACTAATTCAATAACGTTTAAGCTCTTGTCAGTTGATGGCAAGAATTTTCCAGCATAGTTATCAACAAGCGTAGTCTCCTTAACTAGATCGTCATTATTAAAATCAGATCCCATCCAAGAGCTCATCATCATCGAAGGAGGTACCTTTACTACTTTTCCTACCTTTGGAAAGAAGTTCCACATTTCACTAGATTTGCGAAGGGTTCCTGAACCTTTTTCTTTATTAGGGTAGAGAATATCAATGAAAGTATTTTTCATTGTCTCAGTGGCAATATTCATACGAAGAGTACGTTCCCAATTTGGGTTAACGATCTCCATTTCAACTTCGGTGTCTGAAGATTGGCTGCGGTAGAGTTTATCGACTGAATCAATTATTGATTTTAGATTCTCTTGCTGCCCGTAACTCAAGATTGGTTGTAAACAAAGGAGCAAGGCTAGGCTCAAGCGAGTCCATTGCAGTTTTAATTTCATAGTTATCCTTTAGTCCTAATGACTTTTTGCGGTTTAATTTAGGAATTAAACGTTTAATAAAAAAGTCAGGGTTTTTTAAAGCTTGAACGATAATGCGTCTTCTCAATACCACCTCGATCGATTCATGATCCGGACATGGCATACCAGGAAGCATTGTTGTTTCGCCTCTAAAGAGTACTATGGGGTTAGCGCGAGAATAGATTTTGCAAAGACCCGATTTCCTTGTACTGTAAGCGTAGACAAAATATTTTTTTCTAGAAATAAGTATTTTCATCAAAATATTCATCCAGAATCTAATTGACGAAAATTTTGGACGATTGCTATTTGATAGCCAAACACCGGTAATTTCGCATGTGTGCTTTAACGTTGGATCAATTGATAGGCCTTCAAAATTTGGAATTGAGTTTAGTACTCGAAAAGGCCCTTTGGTAATCATGGCAAATCCGCCACAAATTTCTTTTTGATGGTTGAAGTATCCATACACTCTTCCTTGTTTTAAATATTCAAGTGGGAGAAGTACATCGATATGGGTAGCAATTGAATGTCGATAGAGTTCTAACTCAACGTCTGTTTTTAGTTCTCTAAATTGCATAATTCCCCCCATATTTCTGGTGTTGGATTTTAATGCCATTAACATACAAAATCTTATTCAATAATTGAATTGATCTAGATCAAGTGTCAGATGATTTAATGAAAATCTGACAGAGTATTTTTAATCAGTTAAGTAGCAATTTGCACCCAATTTACTACATTATTCTCACTAATGCTTACAATTGTATATTTTATAGGGATCTTCGCTAAAATTCTCGTCGAATTGAGCTTTATCTAATTTAAAAATAAGTCTTTTTTTGGCTTGCCTGTCAGTTGGCAGTTCACACTTTTCTTTAAGATTAGGTGGCGGTTATTCGCCAAAATTTTGTAAATATAATCGCGCATTCTTAATGGTAATATTTTTAAAATGGCTATTGCCTTATAGGGCCATATGAGATTTTGAGCTATGAAGATAACAGCATTACTGTATAAAAAAATAGCTCCATCTGTGTGGACAACTAAAGAGTCAGCATTACTTATTACGTGGGAGTTAAGCATTTTTTTTGCAGTTTCACCAGACAGTGGAGCATATTTAAACTTTTGTTGGTGATCTCGATTTAAAATAAAAACGACTGCAATACTACATAGGGCACACTCACCATCATAAAAAATGATTGCATTACCATTTCGGTTAATTTTGTTTAAGTAATTCATTTTCAATACTTTAATAAATTCCCAAAAAAAGACAATTTTTTAAAAAGTATCCTTGATCAAATATATGTTTGATTATATAAACCATCAACCAAAAGCTTATACCTTTGAGGGGGAAAGATGAAAAAATTTGTTTTATTTGCGTTAACTATGGCTTCTTTACAGACGCTTGCTAACACTGCTACCGACTTAACACTTTCAGGTGAGCGTTGGCTTGCTAAATTTACTGCTTTTGTTTGTGAAGATGGTAATACTCAAACTAGTACCATTCCAAGTGAATTTGCAAAAAGAAAAATTATGTTCACTAGAGCGACGACAGATTATTCATTGGATAATTATTTGTTTAAAGCAACATTTGAAGAAAATGGGAATGTTTGCAACTACAGTGCTTTGATGTTGGCCGATAATGCTGCATGGACAATTAAGCTTGTACAGTCAGTTGCTCATAGTAATGGAGATGAGTCTTTGTGCTCAGATGGTGCAAATTATTTAAACAACGTTTTGAGTTTTAATAACTATAAATATCTTCATGGTCGTGCCGCCATATATCTACCAACAGAAGAAGCTGGTCAGTTATGTAGTCCTGAGCAAACTAATATTGGTCTTCATTTTCAAGTAATGGGGAAAATTCAATAAGATATTTTTGCAGGCCCGGAAAAGGCCTGCTTTCATTTTTAATTTATTGCGATCTTATAGAAACGGGATTCAATTTTTTGCTCTAGCGATTGATAGGTCGGCGAATATTTTTTTATCACATTTTCAAAAAAATGTTCGCGTTTTAATTTTTTAATAACGCTATTTAGATCTGAAATATTTATTTTTGATTTTCTTGAAAGCCTGCATAGTATAGGTGTCTTACTTAGGACGAATTTTTCTAAAATGATTTTCTGTTGAAGAAAAATGTCTGTTTTTAGATTATAATAATACATGCTATCGGTAAAAATATATTGCACTCGATCTTTAAGAAGTTTTTCAAAACTAGCACTCATATTAATCGCATTATCTGCAATAAATGAATGCGCACCTAATTTTTCTTCAACTTCAGGATACTTGTAATTGATAAGTGTTCCGATTCGTTTATTTTTTAGGTCTTCGATTTTTGAAATTGCTGGAGTCGTAGATTTGTATATGACTAATTCCTCGATATTAAAAAGTGGTTCACTCCACTCGTAAAGATCTGGGTTTTTTGTCCATTCTTTTCTGGCATAGCAACTCAAGTCTGCTATTCCATCGATTAGCATTTGATCTATTCTTCCCCTAGATGTAAAAATAATTTTTTGAGAAGATCCTAGCTGATGACTAATTTCAACGGCAATATCTTTTAAAATTCCTGATTCTATATTGCCATTTGAATCTAGTTTCATGAGTGGATAGTCGTAAGAATTATGGAATATGAATTTTAAGTTTTTAGAATTTAAATGATTCTCGGCACTAAATACTCCCACAGAATTAAAGTAAGAAATAATTGTTACCACAAACAACAGTATACGCATAGAATCCTTAAAAATAATCAACTAGAATTTTTATTTTTAATCGTTAGTTAATTAAAGTCAAATAAGTACTAATCAATTTTTGAAAAAGCCACGAAGAATTGGCCATAATTTTTCACCCCATTCTGCCGACAGCTTTGGCGGGTAGTGAATTCCTTCTTTGTTATTTTTAGGAAATGTCGTCAAAGTTAGGCTATCAACGAATAAACAATCATGTTTTTCTGCTAATTTTTTCAGAAGAACATTTGTTTTGTTAAGCTTTTCTTTAGTTACTATTTTTGATTCAGCATCTGGTGGACCAATCCAAATGCATTTACTTTTATGCTCTTTTACTAGTCCCATCATCTCATTAATACTGGTTTCGCTTTTAAGTGGATTTGAACTTGCTGCGATATTAGTACCCAATTGAATAATGGTTATTTCTGGCGCGTATTTTATTAGCTCAGATTTAAAGCTTGGAGTTTTGTGTTCTTTAGAGCGGATTTCGTCTTTTCCATCTTTTTTCCAATAACCGCATACTGTTTTTTCGTATCCAGTTTTCTGAAGCCAAGTGTTTGGAGTGGAGCCACAACTTGATTGCATTATTACACGAGCAGATACGGAAGATAATTTTTGTTCCAATACTACTCCAAGTTTTCCAAAACTATGGGAGTCACCGATGTACATAACTGTGCCAATTGGGTTTTGTGCCAGTGTGAATTTGCTGATAAATAAAGCACTAATTAGAGTTAAGTAAAATCGTGTTTTCATAGTTAATATCCATCTGGTAATTATTTAAAGCTTGATAAATAATACTCAAATATTGGTAGATATGTGATTTTGTGTAAAATTTACAAATACTTGTTTAAAGTATTTACCATAATCAAGAAGTCTTGCCGTTCTACCATTTCCATCTATAATTTGATGATCGCAGTCGTTCGATCATATTGCCTCCAGAAAGTGAGCTTTAATATTTAGCGTTTATGACTCAATTTTGTACTTTTTAGGGGTTTAAAAGTTTTAGCATCTCTTTTTGACTTTCATAAACCATAGAGCTTAATAAATTAATAAAAGGCAAATCATTGCCCTTGTTGCCTTGGTAAGCAGTAGCAATATATTCGGCCCTATAGATTGGAGGAATGATTGTTATTGAATAACTATTTTTTAGAAGGATTAAATTCATAAGAAGTCTTGCCGTTCTTCCATTACCATCAATAAAAGGGTGAATAGTGACAAATTTATTGTGAATAGTAGCCGCAAGCTCTATTGGATGAAGTTTGTTTTTTAAAGAGACCATCTCTTTTTCAAGATCATGCATTAGGCCTTCAACTTTAG
>CAYWBR010000075.1:0-13082 GCA_964456675.1 uncultured Bacteriovorax sp.
TGGTCGTTTTACCGGCATCAATGTGAGCCATGATGCCGATATTACGAATTTTTTCGATGTTTTTAGAACTCATAAGGAAAAGTGTTTAAACAAAATTACCATTTAAGGTGAGCGAAAGCTTTGTTAGCTTCAGCCATTTTGTAAACGTCTTCACGTTTCTTAACAGATCCACCACGGTTTTGAGAAGCATCGATGATCTCGTCTGCAAGACGATCAATCATTGTTTTACCACTTCTTGAAGATGAGTATTCTTTTAACCATCTTAAAGCTAGTGATTGTCTTCTGTTTGGACGAACTTCAACCGGAATTTGGTAAGTAGCTCCACCAATTCTTCTCGATTTTACTTCTACCGCCGGTTTAATATTAGAAAGTGCTTTCTTGAATACTTTTAAAGGTTCTTCGCCAGTTTTTTGTTGAATTAAATCCATTGCGCCGTAAAAAATCTTTTCTGCGATAGCTTTTTTACCACCGATCATAATTGTGTTTACAAATTTTGTAACTACTACGTCTTGGTAACGTGGATCAGGTAATACTTCGCGAACTTCTGCTCTGTGCTTTCTTGACATATATTCTCTCTCTTCACTTGGCTGTAAGTCGCCAAATTACTCTTTGTTAAAGCTAAAACTACTTAAGTCGACAGCACCCTAACAAAGTGGTTATTAAATTAATTACTTCTTAGCTGCCTTAGGTCTCTTAGCACCGTATTTTGAACGGGCTTGTCTTCTCTTATCAACACCTGTTGCATCGAGAGCTCCACGAATAGTATGGTAACGAACCCCTGGTAGATCCTTTACTCTTCCTCCGCGGATTAATACGATCGAGTGCTCTTGAAGATTGTGACCTTCACCACCGATGTATGATGTTACTTCATAGCCTGATGTTAACTTAACACGGCATACTTTTCTCATCGCTGAGTTTGGTTTTTTTGGTGTAGTTGTATAAACTCTAGTACAAACTCCACGTCTTTGAGGACATGACTTTAGGGCTGGTGATTTTGTTTTACTCACCTTGTCCTCGCGGCCCTTTCTGATTAACTGGTTAATAGTAGGCATTTCTACGGCTCCTTCAACAATTCAACTTTTTACTACGCGAAAAACACTAGCTAGCACAGATAACATATCGAGCTAGCTAGTACAAGTATCTTTTTAATTTAAAAATTCAGATTGACTGCTTTTGCAACTTCATTATCGTCATTTACCACTGCTTCAAAGTTACGATAGCGCGAGATACCTGATCCTGCTGGGATCAATCTACCCATAATAACGTTCTCTTTTAAGCCTCTTAGCGCATCAGACTTACCTTCAAGTGCAGCTTGAGTAAGAACTTTTGTCGTTTCCTGGAATGATGCAGCAGAAATAAACGACTCAGTTGTTAACGACGCCTTAGTGATACCAAGAAGAAGTGGAGTTGCTTGAGCCGGCTGATCGCCGAGTGCAATTAGTTTTTCATTGATCTCCGCGAGCTCTCCACGCGTAATTGAATCCCCAGTTACGAGTTGTGAGTCACCAGCATCAGAGACTTCTACCTTCTTAAGCATTTGGCTAACGATTACTTCGATGTGCTTATCATCGATCTTAACCCCTTGAAGGCGGTAAACTTCTTGTATTTCATCAACGATATAACGAGCAAGAGCTTTGATCCCAAGAACTCTTAAGATGTCGTGTGGATTAGATGGCCCATCCATGATCGGTTCCCCTGCACGGATATAGTCACCTTCATTGACCACAACATAACGACCTTTTGGCACAACGTACGTAACTGATTCTGAGCCATCTTCGGGACGAACGATGATTCTTCTGTTACCACGAAGCTCTGTTCCAAACTCAATAGTACCTGAAATGTCCGAAATCTGTGCCGCATTCATTGGCTTTCTTGCCTCAAAAAGCTCAGCAACACGAGGTAGACCCCCTGTAATATCTTTGGTCTTAGTAGTTTCTCTTTGTAACTTAGAAATTACAGTACCAACGTCAATTTTATCACCTTCTTGAACGATGATATTTGCGCCTAATTGTAATCTGTAAGCTGCATATCTCTTTGTTCCTGGAACAGTTATTGGCTGTCCATTACCATCAACGATAACAATCCTAGGTTGCAAGCTCGGATTTTTGTTTTCAATAACTACACGGTGGGAAAGTCCTGTTACCGCATCCACCTGTTCGCTGATTGTAGATCCAACGATAATGTCTTCATACTTAACAGTACCGGCAACTTCAGTCAGAGTTGGAATCGCAAATGGGTCCCATTCTAAAATCCTATCACCAACTTGAACGTTTTGACCGTGAACGAAATAGATACGTGAACCATAAACTGCTGGGTACTTTTCTTTTTCAGCACCACGAGCGTCTTTTACAATTACTTCCCCGTTTTTATTCATAACAATGTTGATTCCTTCAGAATTCGTAACATATTGCACGTTTTCTAAATGGATAACACCGGCAGTTCTAACTTCTGTTTTATTAACTTGAGCACCTGCAGTTGCAGTACCACCAACGTGGAAAGTTCTCATTGTAAGCTGAGTTCCAGGCTCCCCGATTGACTGAGCAGCAATTACCCCAACTGTTTCACCAATTGAAACTAATTTACCGCGAGCAAGATCGCGTCCAAAACAATATGCACAGAAGCCGTGCCTTTCTTTACAAGTTAAAACAGATCTAACTTTAATTTGGTCAACTTCGTTATCCTTTAAAACCTTGATGTCTTTTTCAGTTAGCATATGGTTTCTTGGGAAAATTTCATCTCCGTTACCGTTAACAATAGCTTGAGCAGTCACTCGTCCCATTGTTCTATCTGCAACGTGCTCAACGATTTCTCCAGCTTCGATTCTAGAGTTAAGAGTAATACCATCTGTAGCACCACAATCAGTGTTTCTAATAATACCATCTTGGGCAACATCAACTAAACGTCTAGTAAGGTAACCAGAGTTTGCAGTTTTTAGAGCAGTATCAGCAAGACCCTTACGGGCACCGTGAGTAGATGTAAAGTACTCTAGTACTGAAAGACCTTCACGGAAGTTAGATGTAATTGGAGTCTCGATAATCTCGCCTGATGGTTTTGCCATTAGACCTCTCATCCCTCCTAACTGTCTCATCTGCTGAGTCGAACCTCTGGCTCCAGAGTCCGCCATCATATAAAGAGAGTTGAATGATGGAGCTTTGGTTGTTTCTTTTTCATCTTCTGAAGTGAATGTATCTTGAGAAATTCTCTCAATCATAACTTTAGTAAGCTTTTCGTTTGTTTGTGCCCAAACGTCTACGATTTTATTGTAGCGCTCACCATCAGTGATCGAACCTTCATTATACTCTTCAGTAATTTTTGAAACTTCTTTATAGGCTTCACCTAAAATTCCAGCTTTTTCCTGAGGGATAACCATGTCATTTACGTTGATTGATATACCTGCTTTGGTTGCATACTCATAACCTAATCTCATAATCGCATCAGCAAGCATTACGGTATCTTTTTCTGTGCCTACACGGTAGGCAAGATCAATTAATTTACCAAGAGATTTCTTGTTAAGAATTGTGTTTACGTCAGAGTACTTTAAACACTTAGGAACTGCATCATACACAAATGTTCTACCTACAGTTGTCTCAATCATTTCTCCGTTAATACGAACTTTGATTGGTGCTTGTAAGTGAAGGTTTCCTGTATGGAAAGCAAATTGTGCTTCTTCTCTTGAAGAAAATACTTTTGCATAACCACGAGCAAACGGTCTTACTCTTGTCATGTAATAGAGACCAAGTACGATATCCTGAGATGGAACAATAATTGGTGCCCCGTCTTTTGGAGACAGGATGTTGTTTGTAGACATTGCCAAAATACGGCATTCAATCTGAGCTTCTATTGACAATGGAACGTGAACGGCCATCTGGTCACCATCGAAGTCAGCGTTGAACGCTGTACAAACAAGCGGATGCAACTGGATAGCTTTACCTTCAATTAAAATAGGCTCAAAACCTTGGATACCAAGTCTGTGTAGAGTTGGTGCACGGTTTAGAAGAACTGGATGCTCTTGAACAACTTCTTCTAAGATATCCCAAACTTCTTGCTTTTGCTGATCAACCATACGTTTTGCTACTTTAATAGTTGTACAGTGACCTTTTTCAATAAGTTTGTTGTAAATAAATGGTTTGAAAAGTTCTAGGGCCATTAATTTTGGAAGACCACACTGGTGAAGTCTTAAATTTGGACCAACAACGATTACCGAACGTCCAGAGTAGTCAACACGCTTACCAAGAAGGTTTTGGCGGAAACGTCCTTGCTTACCTTTTAACATATCAGAAAGTGATCTTAATGGACGCTTGTTAGCTCCAGTGAAAACTTTTCCACGACGGCCGTTATCAAATAAAGCATCAACTGCTTCTTGTAACATTCTCTTTTCGTTTCTAATAATGATTTCTGGTGCATTTAATTCTTTAAGACGCTTTAAACGATTGTTACGGTTAATAACACGACGGTAAAGATCGTTAAGATCTGAAGTTGCAAAACGTCCGGCTTCTAGAGGAACTAGAGGACGAAGATCTGGTGGAAGAACTGGAATAACATCCATCATGAACCACTCAGCTTTGTTTTCAGACTTAAGAATTGACTCAACTACTTTTAATCTTTTTATGATTTTCGCACGGGCCATTTCAGTAGAAGCATTTTTCAAGCCTCTTCTTAATTCTTTGTTTTCAATATCAAGGTCAAGCTTTCTAAGTAGATCTTTAATTGTTGATCCACCCATTCCAGCTTCAAACTCGATTCCTTGCTCTTTTAATTCAGAATATTGTTGTTCTGAAATTACTCGTCCTACTTCTAAACCACCATCAACATCATTAGTTGCTGATGAAGTTACAATATAAGCTTCATAATAAAGAACTCTTTCAAGTTCTTTTAAAGTTAGATCTAATAAAGATCCTAAACGAGATGGAAGTGAACGTAAAAACCAGATGTGAGCAACTGGAGCTGCTAATTCAATATGTCCTTGTCTTTCACGTCTAACTTTAGCAAGAGTTACTTCAACTCCACACTTTTCACACACAACACCTCTGTGCTTCATTCTTTTATATTTTCCACAAATACATTCGTAATCTTTGATTGGTCCAAAGATTTTTGCGCAGAAAAGACCATCTCTTTCTGGCTTAAATGTACGGTAGTTAATAGTTTCCGGCTTTTTTACTTCACCGAAAGACCATTCACGAATTGTATCCGGTGAAGCCATTCTAATAGAAACTGCTTCAACGCTAATAGGATCTTTTGGTTTATCGAAAAAGTTTAACAAGTCTTTCATTTGTATTCCTTGTGTATTTTCTAAGTAATTTTATTTTAATTTCTGTTTTATCTGATCGAACACTTCTTAAAAATAAGGGAGGTGCCCTCCCCTAATATTAACTAAAAGCTTCTTCTTCAGAATTTTCATCAAGCTTAACATCTAAACACAGAGCTTGAAGCTCACGGATTAAAACGTTAAACGATTCAGGTAAACCTGGCTCAAGAACTTGTTCACCTTTTACGATTGATTCATACATTCTCGTTCTTCCAATTACATCATCCGACTTAACTGTTAAGAACTCTTGAAGTGTATAAGCTGCACCGTAAGCTTCAAGTGCCCAAACTTCCATTTCCCCTAATCTTTGTCCCCCGAACTGAGCCTTACCACCTAATGGTTGCTGAGTTACAAGAGAGTAAGGACCAGTAGAACGAGCGTGGATTTTCTCATCAACAAGGTGGTGAAGTTTTAACATGTACATTGCACCAACTGTTACGTCTTCTGAGAATACGTCACCTGTTTTTCCATCGAATAATGTAGTCTTACCAGATGGATCCAAATCCCCTAGTGTTAACATCTCGCGGATATCTTCTTCTGTTGCTCCATCAAATACGTTAGTTGAGAAACGAACACCCATTGATAATTGTTGAGCTACTTCCATAACTCTTTCATCAGATGCTTTCTTTAACCATTCTTTTACTGATTCAGTTTTGTATATCTTGTAGATAAAATCTTTAAGATCATGAATCTTAGCTTTTTCTTCTATTAACGCTTTGAATTTTTCACCAAGACCACGACCAGCCCATCCTAAGTGCAACTCAAGAAGCTGACCAATGTTCATACGTGATGGAACCCCTAGTGGGTTAAGTACAATATCAACCGGTGTACCGTCAGCAAGAAATGGCATATCTTCCGCAGGAACTACGTTAGAAATAACACCCTTGTTACCGTGACGTCCGGCCATTTTATCACCTGGCTGTAACTTTCTTTTAATCGCTACGTAAACCATCACTTTTTTGATTACGCCTGGAGGAAGTTCATCACCCTTATGAAGCTTAGCTACTTCTTCATTCGCTTTTTGACGTACGCGATTAATTCTATTTCTTACGTCAGCAAAGTAATCAGAAACTTTTTCTTCCAATGAAGCTTCAAGTGGTAAATAACCAATAAGCTCAAATGGAATAGAAGAAAGTGTTTCCCCTGTAACTTCAATTCCTTTACCAAGAAGTTCAGTTGAACCATCTTCTGAGATAAGTTTATCTGTAGTTTTTGCTCCCTTTAACATTTCAGCGATTTTAATAATTGCTGAAGTTTGGATTGCTTTAACTTCGATTCTTTCATCTCTTCTAATAAGAGTTGTTTCAGTTTCGATGATTTCCTTTGAACGAGCGTCTAGTTCAACACCTTCTCTCGTGTAAACTTTTGCATCAATAACTGTTCCTCTTACGGATGATGGAACTCTTAAAGAAGTATCTTTTACGTCTCCAGCTTTATCACCGAAGATTGCCTTTAAAAGTTTTTCTTCTGGAGATAATTGAGACTCACCCTTTGGAGTGATCTTACCAACTAGGATATCTCCTGGCTTAATGATCGCACCAACGCGAATAATACCTGCTTCATCTAAATCTTTTAGCGCTTCTTCAGAAACATTTGGAATATCACGAGTGATTTCTTCTTTACCTAATTTAGTATCACGAGCTTCAACTTCAAAACTTTCGATATGAATTGAAGTAAATACATCTTTTGCTAAAATATTTTCGTTAATTAAGATCGAGTCCTCATAGTTATAACCACCCCATGGCATGAACGCTACTAGAACGTTTTGTCCAAGAGCAAGGTCACCAAATTGAGTAGCTGGACCATCAGCAATTACCATTCCTTTGAATACGTAATCGCCTTCTTTAACAAGTGCTTTTTGGTTATTACATGTATTCTGGTTTGTTCTTTGATATTTAGTTAATTTATAAACATCAACACCAGACTCACCTTCAGTAAACTTATCTCTTTGGATAACGATTCTATTGGAATCAACAAAGATAACTTTTCCTGAATCTTTTGCATAAATTATCGCACCAGAGTCACGAGCAATAATCTGCTCAACACCAGTACCAACAATTGGAGCATCTGTACGAACAACAGGCACAGCCTGTCTCATCATGTTTGATCCCATCAATGCACGGTTCGCATCGTCATGCTCAAGAAAAGGAATTAAAGATGTTGCTATTGAGATCATCTGAGTTGGAGAAACATCCATTAACTGAACATCGTTAGCTGTAACGAGAGTAAATTCCCCCGATGAACGTGCTGCAATTTGATCCCCTACAACTTTTCCACCAGCAATATATTTCGGATCAACCTGAGCGATAACTTTGCCTTCTTCTTCGAACGCAGAGAAATATTTCGGTGGCTGAACAGTCCTATCTTCATTGATAACTTGGTATGGAGTTTCAATGAATCCGTATTCAGATACGCGTGCATAAGTTGCCAGTGAAGTAATAAGACCAATATTTGGTCCTTCTGGTGTCTCAACAGGGCACATTCTTCCGTAGTGAGTTGCGTGAACGTCACGTACTTCGAAACCAGCTCTTTCTCTTGTAAGACCACCAGGTCCTAGTGCTGAAAGACGTCTTTTGTGAGTTACTTCAGAAAGTGGGTTTGTTTGATCCATAAACTGTGAAAGCTGAGAAGAACCAAAAAATTCCTTTACAGCTGCAGCTACTGGTTTCTGGTTAACTAGATCGTATGGCATCATCGTTTCAATTTCTTGAATTGCCATTCTTTCTTTAACTGCTCTTTCCATTCTTACTAAACCAACGCGGAATTGATTCTCAAGAAGCTCCCCGACAGCTCTAACACGACGGTTTCCAAGGTGGTCGATATCATCAACTTTACCTTTGCCATTGTTAAGCTCAACTAGGTATTTAACTGTAATAAGAATATCACTTCTAGTAAGAACAGTTTCTTCAACAGGAATATTCATACCAAATTTATAATTGATCTTCATACGACCAACACGAGAAAGATCGTATTTGTCTTTATTAAAGAATAAATTTTCGAATAAAGCTTCAGCAGCCTCAACTGTTGGAGGTTCGCCTGGTCTTAATCTTTCGAAAATTTTAATTAAAGCGTCTTCTTTAGTTTCTGTTTTGTCTAAAAGAAGAGTGTTGCGAACTTGGTCACCGAAATTAATCATATCAATATAGAGAATTTTAATTTCTTTAATACCTGCTTTAATTAAATCGTGAATTTTTGATTCAGAAAGAGCTTCATTGGCCAGGCAAATAACTTCACCTGTTTTTTCATCAAAGATATCTTCTGCAACAACTTTACCAACTACTTCTTCTAATTCAGCAGGGAGTTCAGTAATTCCTGCTTCTTCCATTTTTTTAGCTGAGGCTTTGGTAAATTTTTTGCCTTTTTTAACGATAACTTTTGCTGTTTTTGGCTCCAAAATATCGTTATTTGCTCTTGTTCCCACTAATAGATCAAAGTCTAATTTACGAGCATATGACCCATCTTTATTAAACTTCAATGTTTCCATTTCGTAAAATTTAGCTAAAAGCTCAGCAGTGGAATAACCCATAGCTTTTAATACTACAGTTGCGTGAAGCTTTCTTTTTCTATCAATACGCGCAAAAAGGATATTTTTGTGATCAAATTCAAAATCTAGCCATGAACCTCTATGAGGGATAATTCTTGCCGAGTAAAGCAACTTACCAGACGAGTGTTTTTTCCCGCCATCATGCTCAAAAATAATACCTGGTGATCTGTGTAACTGAGAAACGATAACTCGCTCAGTTCCGTTGTACACAAATGATCCAGTTTCGGCCATAAGAGGAATATTACCTAGGTAAACTTCTTGCTCTTTTACAGATGAAACAGATCTTTGCTCGGCACCATCTTTATCGACTGCTACATCATAAAATACTAGACGAACAACAACCTTAAGAGGAGCCTCATAAGATAGCCCTCTTTGGCGACACTCTTTTACTGTATATTTTGGTTCTTCTAAAGAATATGAAACAAACTCTAGAGAAACAGTTTTGTTAAAATCATAAATTGGAAAAACGGATTTAAAGACCGCTTGCAAACCTAAATCAACACGCTTGGCTGGTGGTATATCTTTTTGCAAGAAATCATCGTACGAGTTTACTTGCAACTTCATCAATGGAGGAGTTTCTAAAACAGTGGGCGTGAGGGCGAAATCTTTGCGAAACCATTCGTTAGGTGAAAAAACCTGAGTCATCGCGGTCTCCTGGAATATGAAAAATATTTATAAAAATCTTAATTAAAACTAAAACACAAAAGGGCATGTAAGAGTTCCCCCTTACACACCCTAATAATACTAAATTTGCTAAGCAATTTTACACAAACTACTTAAGTTCAACCTTAGCTCCAGCACCTTCAAGAGTTTTCTTGATTGCTTCAGCGTCAGCTTTTGAAATACCTTCTTTAACAGTTTTTGGAGCACCTTCAACAAGATCTTTTGCTTCTTTAAGACCAAGACCTGTGATAGTACGAATTTCTTTAATAACGTTAATTTTCTTATCTCCACCATCTTTTAAGATAACAGTGAATTCTGTTTGCTCTTCAACTGCAGCAGCAGGTCCTGCAGCACCAGCTACAGCAACTGGAGCAGCTGAAACACCAAATTTTTCTTCAAGTTCTTTAACAAGATTAGCGATATCAAGAACTGACATTTTAGAGATGTGCTCGATCATTTGTTCATTTGTAATTGACATATAGACTCCTAAATAGTTTTAAATAATTTTAAAGTTTAATAATTAAGCTAATTCGCCACTTTCTTTTTTATCTTTAATTGCATTAAGTACACGCGCGAAAGCAGATACTGGCGCAATAAATGTCGCAAGTAACGTTCCAAGCATTTGATCTCTTCCTGGTAGGCTCGCAAGTTGCTTTACCTGTGCTTGGTTCAATAGTTGACCATCAAGTAAACCACCCTTAAGAGTTACCAATTCTGAATTGTCCCCAGCTTCTTTCAGACTTTTTGCAACAGCTGCAACATCATCGAAAGCAAAAGCAAGAGCATGTGGCCCTTTTAAATTTGCAACGAGATCAGCAACCGGCGTACCCACAGCAGCTTTCACAAAAAGAGTGTTTCTTGTAACAACAACTTTTCCCTTGTTGTCACGAACAGACTTACGAATTGCTACTGAATCATTGGCCGTAATACCAATTAGGTTAGTCAGAAAGACAGCCTTAGCGTTACCGATGTCTGTTTTTAGACCCTCGATGATCGCTTGTTTGTCTTCTCTGTTTAACATAGATCCTCCAATTGTTAATATTCGGAGGGGAGTTTCGGCAGGATTTATAGATCACAACCATGTAATCAACCGGCTTTCTTCAACCCCTTCATAAAATTTTTATACTAAATTTGCCTCAGCGGTATCAATTTTAATACCTGGCCCCATTGTAGAGCTAATAGTAAGTGACTTAAGATAAGTCCCTTTTGCCGTTGAAGGCTTAGCTCTTACTATTGCAGTTAAAACTGCATCAAAATTCTTTTTTAAATCTGCTTCAGAAAAAGAACTCTTACCAATTGGCATATGAACAATACCTGTTTTATCTGTACGATACTCAACTTTTCCTGCTTTCTGCTCTTTTACAGCAGCAGTAATATCAGTTGTTACTGTTCCCAATTTTGGGTTTGGCATTAATCCACGAGGTCCTAAGATACGTGCAACTTTACCAAGCTTTGACATCATATCAGGCGAAGCGATTACGCGGTCAAACTCTAACCATCCACCAGCAATTTGATTAATAAGATCATCACCACCAGCATGGTCTGCTCCCGCAGCTTTTGCTTCATCAACTTTTCCTGCAGATGTAATAACTGCGATACGAACTGTTTTACCTGTACCAGCCGGAAGAGCTAACGCTCCTCTGATCATCTGGTCAGCATGTCTTGGATCAACTCCAAGTCTGAACGCTAAGTCTACGGTTTCATCAAATTTTGCAAACTTAACTTCTTTAACAAGCTTAATTGCCTCTGCAGCAGAGTAAAGTTTTTCTCTATCAACTTTGGCCATGGCTTCTGTATATTTTTTTGATGGCTTTTTCATGTTTTCTCCTGCGGTCTATGGCGTTTAGGCCTCCCGCTCAAAATAATAATTAATAATCTAACTTAAGACCCATAGAACGAACTGATCCTTCGATTGTTCTCATTCCTGCTTCTTTAGAACCAGCTGTTAAATCTGGTTTTTTCATTTCAACGATTTCTTCCACTGTTTTCTTAGGAACTTTTTTCGCCATTACTTCTGTACCTGGCTTTTGTGCTCCTCTTTCAAGCTTTAACTTATCCTTTACAAGATAAGAAGCTGGTGGTGTTTTCGTTACGAACGTGAACGAACGGTCAGAATAAACAGTAATAATCGTTGGAAGGATTACCCCTGGTTGACCTTGAGTTTTTGCATTGAAAGCTTTGCAGAACTCCATAATATTTACACCTTTTTGACCTAGTGCTGGACCAATTGGTGGTGATGGATTCGCTTTGCCTCCAGGAATTTGCAACTTGATGAAACCTGTTACTTTTTTAGCCATTTTAATTCTCCTAGAACTGCAATACTAACTATGAAATTTTTTCGACTTGTGTGAAATCTAACTCAACTGGAGTTGGACGCCCAAAAATCGAAACATTAACTTTAACTTTACCCTTCTCATTTACCGCTTCTACCGAGCCTACAAAATTAGCAAATGGGCCCTCAATTACCCTAACGCTTTCTCCTTCTGAGAAGTTAACGCTAGTTCTTGGCTTCTTAAAGCCTTCCTCTAATTGATTAGTCATGGCCATAGCTTCTTCGTTAGAAATCGGCGCAGGCTTAGTAGACGTGCCGCCTACAAAACCACTAATCTTATCCGTGTTCTTGACAAGGTGCCAGGTTTTATCATTCATCACCATCTTTATCAAGACGTAACCTGGAAAAAACTTTTTCTTAATTGTCTTCTTTTTACCATTGGCAGTAGTAACAATTGTTTCTTCAGGAACCAAAATTTGTGAAAAGAACTCAGTCATTTTATAATTTACAATGCGCTCTTTCAGCGCCTTACAAACCTTGTTTTCCTGGCCAGTTGCCGTTTTCGCAATAAACCATTTAAAGTCAGCAGTATCTCCTGCTGCTAATTCAATTTCCGTCGTACTAGTTGAATCTGTCATAATTATGGCTCTTTCTAAGGTTAATAAACGAACTCTAAGATTTTTTTAAAAATCAAATCAATGGTAACAAATATAGCAGAAACAATCACAAGTGAGATCAATAAACCCACTGTGATTTTTACAGTCTGATCTTTTGTTGGCCAAACAACTTTTAAAAGCTCGTGGTAGACTTCTTCTAAATATCCAGATGTTTTTTTATTGTTTATAACAATAAAAAATGCAGCAATACCCACCAGGGCACCTAGAGCTTGTGCAATATTTGCGTAGCCAGAAATCTTGGCTTCTAAATCAAACCAAACTGACAATTGCAGGGCAAATCGATAAATAACAAACCCAGCAATCCCTGAAAAAATGGCAACAAGCGCGTTGATCCATTTTTTTGAATCTTCACTTTTAATGAATGACATAATAATCCCTATTTTAGCTAAAATGTAGAGTCTATCTTATATGCTCCATAAAATACAAAATGTCCATTATTTTATTGAAATTTTCGCGAAAGCAATTTGATGGCGGGTGCAGTAGGATTCGAACCTACAACCAAGTGATTTGGAATCACCTACTCTACCATTGGAGCTATACACCCAGAAGGAAAAAAATCTAAAGAGAAAAAAGTGGGCCGAAATATCGGCCCAACTTTTTTATAAACTTTCTAAGTTTACT
>CAYWBR010000076.1:0-13076 GCA_964456675.1 uncultured Bacteriovorax sp.
CCTTCACACTGAATAAGTAGATTATTGGCAGAGCAATTTAGCATGGCCACTGGTGGAAGATTTGCAATATCTGTTACTTCTATATTTAAAGATCCACCATCTTTTAATTTTTTGGGATATGCTTCTGACTCTTGAATCTTTAGCCTTGCGGTAAATATCCCAGAGTTTTGATACGTATAACTCAAATTAGGAGTTGTTGTTTTAATCACATCGCCGTTTCCTAAATGCCAATGATAATAAAATCCAACTGGAGCTTTTTCGGTATTTACTTCAAAATTAACTGTGAGGGGCTTTTGTCCCTTAACAACATTAGCGCGAAACCAACCTTTTCCTGGTGCCGATAAAAAACAATTCCCAAGTTTATTAGGAGAATCTATAACTACCGTTCTTCCAAGTGTGCATCCTTTTCCATTTAAAATTACTTCATTTGCCTTTAAAGAGACATTTGTTCCAAATCGCAGGTTTGATTTAGCTTGTACTTCTATTGTCTCTGCTTTTAATTTAGAATTTGATCGTAAGAAAATATTATCTTCAATACTTGAATCAGTAGTTAAATCCATCTTAGAATAAATTTTTATGGCTTCACTTGCTTTTACATTTACACTTTCTCCAATAACTGCTCTTTCATTTGATGAAATAGTTAGGTTTTGTACGTTGATTGTTGAACCTTTTGAAAAACGAACTCTAGATTCTAAAGTTGTCCCATAGCTTTTAAGCTCAACATTACTTGCGTTTAATCTAAGATTATCTAGAAAAATAATTCTATCTTCAGAAGTAATATTAAAACTGCCATTTATATTAATAGAAAGATTTTCTGAAAATCTAATATCTTCTTTTGAATAAATGCATAGACCATTTGATTGATCGATATTTGCATTTTGAGTGAATTTAATATTACAAGGTGAATGAATATTAAAAACTTCACCTGACCTAATTGGAAAATCAATTTCAAGTGATTTAATTATATTTTTTTTTAAATCCATAATTTGATAAGTAATTATTTAACTCTGATGCATTTTTAACTCTAACTGTCCCACTACATCTGTACTGTGTGTATTCATCTTTTAAAAGGCACTCATTAGTACCAGCAAAAACTCTACAACTAGAAATTGTTAAAACTATAAAGGATAGAAGTTTAAAATAGTGAAACACCATCCATCTCCAAAATTTAGATTCAAAACTAAAAATTAATTTTTTGATTAATATGAGTATCGGAGTGAAATGCTCATTAACTAAGAGGCCTAAACCTTAAGGGTTTTTTAAATAATGTGAATTTAATGAATTAGAAGAAAAAAAGTCTTATTTTAAAGCCTTAGAATGAAAGATTTAAATTAAGCTTAAGGTTTACATGAAAATTATCTGTCACAAAATTGTGTCTTCTAGCAAAACCGCCAGGCACTTTTAAGACATTCTTAAAAGTGCCTGGCACCTGCTAAATTTCTAATTTATAGAACGATCCGTATCCATGAGCATAGTCTTGAACCATCATCCCGTAGCCTGGGAATTTTTTCCCATCAACTTCAAAGTCACGGCCAAATGAATCTTTCCCCCATGAATTTTTGAAATAATAAACACCTTTAAATCTAACTTTCTTTGTCGATCCATCTTTCATTTTAATATTTTGTTCAACGATTTTTTCGTCATCAAAACCAACTACTAGAATTGAATGCCCTGCTGGTGATGTTCTTGATTTGAATTCATCCATACTGCCTGGAACTGGGTGAGTAACAATTCCTTTATTCCAAAAATCCATATTACGCTCAATTCCTAATTCAGTAGCTTTTCTATGGTTCCAAGCTCCGTAGTAAAAATCTGATTCTAGAATTACGGGCTTACCTTGCAAAAGAAGTTCTTTAACCTGATTTGTATCGTAAACTGTGTATGATGTATTTTTGAATTTAAAGTGGCGGTCACGAATTTCAAATGCTTCAGTTCTTGCATCTACAAAACTGGGAGAAAAAAATGATGAAGTTTGATCTAATAATTCAACGTCTGACTTTCTTAAGAGTGCTGGATCAAAATGAACTAAAAGGCATGCTTTCTTTTTATACTGATCCTTTAAATGTCCACAACGCTTTTCACCTTCCGGGCTATAAGAATCATTCCAATCATACCCAACATAAGGAAGAGTTTTTTCAAAAGGAGCACCGAAATTTTTTAATGCATTAAAATTTTTGTACGCGTGGGAACCATCACTAATTGATCCACCAACAGCTGTGTACTCTAACCACTCTTCTGATAAGTCTAAATCTTTTGTGAAGTCACCCTTTTGAACTAATAATCCTTCAATATAAGCAGTTGCTGAGAAAATTGAACACGTTCCTCTGCTTTGCTGAGACTTTATTTCAGTTTGAAATGAAATAACCTGAACTGTATCAGAACGGCTTACCCCTTTAATTTTAAGCTTAGAAACTTTGGGATGAATTAGGTTTGGGTACTTTGGATCAAGAAAAGCTCCGTCATCACCTGCAAAAGCTTGTAGAGCTATAAGCGAGCTTAGTGCTACAAAAATTTTAGTTATAGTCATGGAAATTCCCCTTTATTTTTTATTTTAAAACAATCAATTCTGGCGAAACCTACTTAGTTTTTTTGAGACTAGCAACTCTTGAATGTAACTATTTCCCTCTCTTACATCCCCTATAATGCATCCAAGTTTTGGATATCTTTCATGGTTCTATTATTTAGATAACATTGATAAATTTATTTTAAAGTTTTGGTTTTCAAAAAAGGGCCATAGTGGCACTATGAGCGGATTAAAAAACATATGGAGAAATGATCTATGTCAATGACAATTGATTTGAATGCGAAGGCTTCTAGTGATGATGGAATCTTTGGGTTACCTTTTAGAGAAAAGGATGCAAAAGTAGTTTATTTGCCTGTTCCATGGGATGTAACCACTTCTTATGGTAACGGCACTCATAAGGGACCAAAAGCGATGCTTCATGCTTCATCGCAAATCGATTTTTTCGACTTAGATTATGTTGATGCCTTTAAAGTAGGTCTTCATATGACAAAAGAAAATGCAGCCATTAAAAAACTTAATACTGAATCAAGAAAACTTGCTGAAAAAATTATTAATGCTTCTGAAGATGAAATCAAAAAAAGCAAAGCGCTTCAAAAAACTCGTGAGAAAGTTAATGCGGCATCAGCAAAACTTAATGACTATGTTTACAAAGAAACAAAGCGCCTATTAAACGCTGATAAAATGAGCGTACTTGTAGGTGGGGATCATTCTACTCCTTTTGGCGCCATTAAAGCCTATGCTGAAAAACATCCAGGAATGGGAATTCTGCATTTTGATGCACACTCTGATACTCGTCATGAATATATGGGTTTTACTGACTCTCACGCTTCTATTATGAATAATGTTATGAGAAAAATTCCACAAATTGGAAAACTTGTTCAAGTAGGAATTCGTGATTTTTGCCAAGAAGAATATGAATTCATTCAAAGTAATAAAAAAATTAAAACTTTTTTTGATATTGAAGTTGCTGAAAGAAAATTAAAAGGTGAAAAATTCGATTCTATTGCTAAAGAAATCGTAAAACATCTTCCAGAGCAAGTTTATCTTTCATTTGATATTGATGGATTAGAACCAAAATTTTGTCCAAGTACCGGTACACCAGTTCCAGGTGGATTAGATTACTATGAGCTTATTCACATCGTAAAAGAAATCGTAAACGCTAAGAAAACTATTGTTGGTTTTGACTTAGTGGAAGTTGCTCCTTCTGGAATTAAAGGTGATGAGTGGGATGCAAACGTGGGTATGCGCTTACTTTATAAATTAACTAGTGCAGCTTTAGCGAGTCAGAAAATTATTGCGAAACGATAAAATAACGGCGACATTAGTTGCCGCTATTTTATGTATTTTTTTTAATCTTAAATTTATACATTCGATAAGTGACAAAAATCACAGCACTAATCACTAAAATTATCAAAATGTATTGTTTAATGGTGGAAATGGTGGAAAGTATCGTTCTTCCGTAATAGGCAAAGACAAATACTTGTGTAGGAACAGATAAAAGAGCAGCGCTTCCATCGGTTAAAATAAATTGCCATGGCTTTATCCCAAGCATTCCACAACTAAAATGTCCGGGAAATCTAATTCCAGGAGTAAAACGAAATAAGGCAGGTACCCAAAAGCTATGACCTTGAATCATTTTTTTTGTTTTTTCAAATGCCTCAGGTGTGATAAATTTATGAATAATATTTACTATTTTTTCATTCTTTCCAAAGATTCTTCCTAGATAATAGACCAAATAATCACTTAAAAAAACTGCCACAAAACAAACAATCATCGCCCATGTTAAATCCACAGGAACCGAATCAATGGCAGGAGGTGGATACAAATCGGGATTTCTCCCCATATAGACAATGAGTCCTAACGCTAAGATTGTTACTTCTTCAGGAAGAGGTAGACCAAAGCTTGATAAAAACATAATAAAAATGACTGCACCGTAAATAAGCCAAGGCTCATAGGCGTATTGGGCAAACCAATTCATTATTTCAGTGTCACTTGGAAACATCATTAACTCCTAAAATATTTCACTATTCTAACCGAAATCTAAGCATTTGATGTCAGGTTTTTCTTATAATAATCATTAATTTTCTTTAAAATATATTAACAAGTTTGGTATCAAGCAATAAATGGAGAGAATATATGCAAGTGAACTTGATCAAATCGATCTTATTTGTTTTTTTCATCAATATTAATTCCTTTGCGACTTCATTCTATGATTTTCAAATGAACCATGGCGACAAAGGGATTATTGATTTTAGGGAATTTAAAGGCAAGGTTATACTTTTAACCAATATTGCTACTCGTTGTGGCTTTACAGAACAACTAGATGATTTAGAAAAACTAAATTTAAAATATCAAGATAAAAACTTTGTAGTTCTTGGGATTCCTTCAAATAATTTCCTTTCTCAAACACCAGAAGATAATAAAGAGGTTGTTCAATTTTGCAAATTGAAATATAAGACAAATTTTCCAATAACAGAAAAAGTAAATGTTATCGGAGATGACAAACACGCAGTGATCAAGTGGATCCAGGAGCAAAATAGTTTTAGCTCTCCTATACTGTGGAATTTTGAAAAATTTTTAATCGATCGCAATGGAAAAGTCGTCACTAGGTTTAGATCAATAACTAAACCACTTGATAGCGAGATTATTAAAGCTATCGAAAATGAGTTGGCCAAATAAATTAAAAATTGCGTTTTTTTCCGACGAGGGCAAATTCTTGGTTATGGCCGGGAAGTTGTCCCATGAAATGAATATCAAAGCCTAAGTTATAAACTTTTTTTTCTATTTGAATTAAATCTTTTAACATTTCTTTTTTCGTCATTTTTAATGTTAAAATGAGACCTTTACTTGGAATAATTTGGGTTCTTGCAAAAAATTTTTTTAGCTCACCAAGCACAGCAAAAGGAGATAAATTCATATCTGATAAAATCCAATCAATAGATTCGCCAAAATCGCTTTTCTCTGTTTCCTGTATACTTTTTCTGACCCAAACAAAATGCGCATGCTGTGTACATAATTCGTGCATATTGCCTGTATCAACACCAAAAATTTTTGCTCCATTTTCTAATAGCGCTAACGTTGCACCTCCCGGTGCAGATCCAAACTCGATTATTGTATCATTTTTTGAAAAATTTAAATTTACGACTCTTGCAACTTCCAATATTTTCAAATATGCACGCGATGGCGCGTGTGATGGAAGAGCAAAGTTTGGATCACCAAGTACCCAATCATTTCCAAAACTTTTTTCCAGAAAGCCTAAAATATATTCATCATCTTTAACAGGTACCAATTCAAAACAAGGATAACCTGGATACTTTTGTCCTAAATTTTTTTCACAATCAACCAATGGAAATTTTGAACGCAATAATTCATAGTGGTGAGTAGCTTCAATTTTTGTTCCTCGGTAAATTGAGTAACCAAAATGTCTAGAAAAAATAGGCACGTAAGAAATAGATTTTTCCGTACTATTAATATAGGTAATAAGGCCAGGGCGTGAATAGCTAAACTTAAACTCTGGTCGATATAAAAGAAGTTCGGCCTTAAGCCAATCTCCTCCAGACTTTGGTTCATTTGTTAAAAAATAGAGAAACTTTTTGTTCACCATGGCCACCTTTTTGTGCTAGATATCACATAAATGGAAAAATTAAAACGCATCTATATTGAAATCTCAAATATTTGCAATCTTCAATGCACGTTTTGCCCCGTCGTTGAACGAGACAAGCAAGTTATGAACACCCTTTCCTTTGAAGGCATTCTTAAAAAAGTTGTACCTTTTAGTGAAGAGATTTGCTTGCACCTAATGGGTGAACCGCTGGCACATCCCGAGTTTGCGCAAATTCTTAAAATTGCCAACAAATATAATGCTAAATTAAACCTTACAACCAACGCAATCCTTTTATCAAAGTACGAAGATTTACTATTGAGTTATACCAATATTAAGCAAATAAATTTTTCTGTTCATAGCTTTAAAGACAACTTTAAAGATAAATCAATTGCCCCCTACTTAATAGAGCTTATTACTTTTTCCGAACGTGCCATAAAAATTCGGCCTGACCTGTATATCAATTTTCGTCTATGGACTATGGATGAAAAAAATGAGGATGTCACTCGCGATAATGTCGAAGTGATTGAGCTTATTAACCAGTATTTCCATACCAATTTGGATGATAAAATAGATGTAGGTTTTAGAAAAAATAAAAAAATTGAAGGGCGAGTTTATTTGCATTTTGACTCTCGCTTTTCTTGGCCTTCTCCACTTCTGCCTAAGCTCTCAGAGATTGGTACATGCCAAGGGGTGCAGTCGCAGCTTGGAATCCATGCCGACGGCCAGGTTGTACCTTGCTGCTTAGATAAAGAAGCGACTATCAAGCTAGGCAATATCAATCTGCAAAGCTTCGAAGAAATTTATCAAGCAGTTCGCACCCAAAACATGCTCCAAGGCTTCAAACAAGGACAACTTGTGGAAGATTTATGCCAAAAATGCCCTTTTATTGGGCGCTTTAGCAAAAAAGCTCATCGGCTAACTTCTCAAAATAAAAAGATTTTAAAGAAATAATCTCAAATCCCGACAAGTCTAATGGAAGATAGGATTAGGTATCAATTGGGAGTAATTTATGAGTAGTTCTGATTTAGATCGTGCCATCAATGAACATTCACAAGCTTTCCAATACCGCCAACAAAGTCTAAGACAGTACTACACTCGAAAAATAGTAGATATACGCATCGGACCTGTTGGCTATGTTGTGGTCGGTACCCAATTACTCGCTCTAATTTTTTTCTGCTCCCTTTATATCATGAGCTTCATACCGCAAACAAAATCCGTAGTCGCCGTTGTACTTCCATAAATTGGCCAAAAAGCAAAAAATTTGAAATAGTTACCTTCTATAAAATTATTAATTATGGACTGTAAGCTATGAATATTTTGCTAGGAATAACTGGATCAATATCTGTTTATAAAACCATTGATCTGGCCCGTGAATATATAAAAAGAGGACATGCGGTTCGTGTGATCGCGACTTCTGGTGCTTTGAAATTTATTAAACCTGAACTTTTTAATTATTTGGGAGCTGAAAAATCATATCTTCCCGATGAAGATTTTTTACATTCAAATGTGTTGCATGTAGACCTGGCAAAATGGGCCGATACTTTTGTTATCGCCCCCCTCTCCGCTAACACACTTTCACGATTAGCAAGAGCAGAAGCAAGCGATTTATTGACCTCGGTTTTTTTGGCTTACCCCAAAGATAAACCGATTTTAGTCTTTCCTGCTATGAATACTGAAATGTTATCGCATCCTTTTACGGAAGAAAACTTCCAACTACTTACCAAATTTCAAACATTAAAAAATATTTTTATTAGTGAAACTGGCTCTGGTCTTCTTGCATGTGGAGATATTGGACGAGGAAAGCTTCCTACGGTTGAAGAAATATTAGAAATAACTGAATGTCTTAATACTCGCAACCAAGATGAAAAAAGAAAAGTATTAATCACAACAGGCGCAAGTGTTGTACCAATTGATCCCGTTAGATTTCTTACTAACTCATCATCGGGAATTACTGGTTTTATGCTGGCAAAATCATTTTTAGAAAAAGGTTATACTGTGACCATCTTGGCAGGAATTAACAGTACAGATAAAATCGAATTGCTTAAAAAACATCCGAAATGTTCCATAAAAAGACTAATAACTGTGCATGATTTTAATCGCGAAGTTAGTTTATTACTTCCTCAAAGTGATTTATTCATCTCTAGTGCGGCATTAAGTGACTGGGATATCACACCAACTGAGAAAAAGATAAAAAAAGATCTTGGAATAAATGAACTTAAATTATCACAAGCCCCCGATGTACTAAAAAATGCACTCGTATTAAAAAAGAGCAATAAGACTAAAGCAAAAATTATTGGTTTTGCAGCAGAAACAAATCTAACCAAAGAAATGCTCTTAGAAAAACAAAATAAAAAAACTTGTGACATACTCATTGGCACACTTGTAAACAATGGCTTACTTGGAAATGAAACACAAGGCTTCAATGTTGAAAGCGCTCATTACAGGGTATTGCTTGGGAATGAATTGATTTTCGATCAAATAATTAATAAGAACCAATTAGGTTCAAAAATAATTGAGTGGCTTAATTTATGATAGAAATTGCATCAACCAAAAAAGAATTTTATGAATTAAAAAATAGATGGCTGCAAGCTAATCAAAAAAGCACATCTATTGGCTTTGTGCCCACTATGGGTAATTTACATGAAGGACACTTGTCACTTTTAGAAAAGTCACTCTCTGAAAATGATTTAAGCGTTATAAGTATTTTTGTAAACCCCAAACAATTTGGCCCTAACGAAGACTTTAATAAATATCCGAGAACTCTAGATGATGACGTCTCAAAAATAACTCGACTGTTTTTTGAAGTAACTAACCGTCAAAACGTTACGAATAAATCGATTATTATCTTTGCTCCACAAAACGATGGCGAAATATATCCAGATGGTTTTTCCACGATAATAAGTGTTGGACCGATAACACAAATACTTTGTGGCAAATATCGCCCAACTCACTTTGATGGTGTGACAACTGTTGTGTACTGTCTTTTTAAAATTATTGGAGCCGACAATGCGTATTTTGGACAAAAAGATTATCAACAATGTGTTGTGCTTCAAAAAATGATCAGCGACCTATCGCTCGATATAAAAATGCATATTTTTCCAATTGTTCGTAACGCTGATGGATTGGCATTATCTTCAAGAAATCAATACCTATCAGATACTGAAAAAAAGAACGCTCTCTACTTGCACCAAACACTTCTAAATTTAAAAAAACAATTTGAATCCAACAACCTTGATTCTGCCATAAAGCTAACTAAACCCATGCTGGAATCATACTTACAAGATAGTCGCTTTGATTATTTGGAAATTCTTGATGGAGACAACCTAGATGTGATCAACCAGCATACAAAAAAAATTGCAATACTCGGTGTATTGCGACTAAACGGAACACGACTTTTAGATAATGAGGTATTTAATCTTTATGCTAGATAACGAATTTAATATTGATATTAACTATCAAGCAACATTGGTCTCACTGGTCTGCCCCAATTTTCCAGAACATTCAACAGAAGCCGAATCTAAGCGCTCAATGACTGAACTTCGAGAGTTACTACGAACACTTGGAATCAAGACCGCTTCAGAGCATATTCAAAATAGAAAACAGGTTGATCCCGCCACTATTTTAGGATCAGGAAAAATTCATGAAATTGCTGACATCGCATACGATGAAGGAAGTAAACTTCTCGTTTTTGATTTTGAATTAACCGCAGGACAGATTCGAAACATCCGAGAGATAACGGGTCTTTCTGTTGTCGATCGAGTACATGTAATCCTAGAAATTTTTGCAAAACACGCAAGGACCAAAGAAGCAAAAGTCCAAATTGAAATCGCACGACTACAGTATATGCTTCCACGCTTGGCCGGATTTTGGACGCATTTAAACCGTCAACGCGGAGGTGTTGGAGTTCTTGGTGGAGAAGGTGAAAAACAAATTGAACTAGACCGTAGAATAATTCGAGAAAAAATTGAATTTTATAAAACCGAATTAAAAGCACTTCAAACTCAGCGTGAAGAAAGAAAGAAAAAACGGTCTAATCAGGCAGTCACGGCCGCATTGGTTGGATACACTAACGCGGGAAAAAGTTCCGTAATGAACAGAATGTGTCGAGTTGATGTACTAGAAGAGAATAAATTATTTGCAACCCTTGACTCAACATATCGCATGCTAAATCCAGATACTAAACCACCAATGATATTAATCGATACCGTAGGCTTTATTTCCAACCTTCCAAACACACTCATTGATGGATTTAAAACGACATTGGAATCTGCACTCGAAGCAGACCTCTTGGTGATTGTCTGCGACATATCTGATCCTCACTTTGAAAAACATCTTGAAGTTACAAAATCAGTGCTAAAAGAACTTGGTGTCGACGACAAAGATCAAATGATTGTTTTCAACAAAAAAGATCTTTTTCATGACGAGATCAAAAAAAAGATTATTTTGAGAAAATATTCCAACAGCTTTCTTATTTCTACCAATGACTCAGAAGATATTAAAAACTTAAGAAAAAATATTGTAGATTTTTTTCTTCGAAAACAATTACCCTTTGATTTATTTGTTCCCTATGAAGATGGGGCAACTCATGCCACAATAAGATCAAAGACCAATATTATAAACACTTCCCACCATGAAAAAGGTATCTTTTATCGCATTCGGGTTCCAGACTTCATGTTTGGAAGTTTAGGTCTTCAGAAATTTATCTTGGCCCCCGATAGTGAAGTTCTAAATGAATTAATTTGGACTTAAAAAAACGGATTTTGCATGTTTAAATTTTTAACTATATTTTTTTCTTTAATTTCTTCCACTATTCTTTTCGCTAATACCCCACTTGTTCAACCGATAAAACATCAACTCAACGGCTTGGTTGTTATTGAATTAAAACTTCACAGCGATCTTCCAGCTTATTTATTTCTACTAGACACCGGATCTAACGTAAATTTTCTAAATCCAGATGTGGCGAGACAATTAAACGATAAAAATCTTTTTCAATTCAAAGAAGAGCTAAACTCCAATGTTACTACTTATAATTCGGTTATTAAAAGCCTGGGTGGAACTCTGAGCTTTAATTTAGATAAGTTTAATTTTTCTCAAATGCCAACCAATATAATGCAAAACAAAAGGTTTCAAAAAGAGCTAGATGGATTTGATTGCTGTGATGGTATTTTGGGAGCGCCGTTTTTAAAACAGTATCCTTTCTTGATTGATCTAGATAAAAACACTTTCACTCTTGATGTAAAAAAAAATAAAGATTTAAAGTATTCACTTAAATTTGATCTAAAAGGTAAGGATGTTATCGTAATAAAATGCGATCAAAATAAAAATCATTTCTCTCTCCGTTTAGACACAGGGTCAGAAATGCCCTTAACTTTCCATTCAAATTTTGTACAAAAAAATCGTATATTTGAAAAAATATATGAGATAAACAATGTATTTGCCCCCTCATTTGTTCAATTCAATAAAGCATTTTGTGGAAAATTAGAAATTGAAACTGAAGCCTATTTATACACAGGTAAAACTGGAGCCCTTTCGCACGAAGATATTGCTGGCAACATTGGCCCCAAGGTTCTTGGTCAAAAGTATCTCATCGACTACAATGCAAAAAAAATATATTTTGCTGAATCAAAAACTCCGATTGATCTATCTGGTGTTCTTGGAATTAAAGTCGATCTCTTTAGAAACATTGGAGCTAAAGATATTCTAGATCGCTTTGAATTTTTAGTTTTAAAGTCATGTACAGAAATGGATAAATCATCTGAAAACTGTTTTTCAAGATGGTGTGAAATGCGCGACATTAAAAATTGCCCTATCCCCGCAAGCCAAAAGCTAGAGGACATGATCTTAGCATTTCATGGTAAAAATTTTGATCCCCACTGCGCTTATCCTCAAGTTATAGATATGTACACAAATGCTAGTGAAATCCTGCAACCTCATCCATGCCAATGGAAGAAATATCTTGCTCAAAAAAAATTAAACAGAACCACTAATCTCGACACCAATTCTTTTATTAACCCTTTTCCACACGAAATACATACCGAAGCATCCCGCACTGTTAATCAAGAACAATTCACGCAAAACTTTTATTGTTACGGAATAAAGGAGAATTTGTTTAAAAAAGCAGAACTCCCACCTGCGCTTTTTTCTTTGTCGATCAAGGGGATTTCTTTTTCTAAAAAAGCCTATGAACAATATACAACATGGTTAAAAACTAACAGGGATGGAAAATCATGTGCTGAAGACCTAAAGTCGTTTTTCAATGCTGATGATATTCAAAATTATACGTTTGAGAAAAATAAAACACATGCTCTAGTTATTAACGAGATCACACTGCTCGGCGATGGTGCAGGACCCAAGGGTGGTAATGCTAAAAGTGGACTTAATGATAAACTATATGAAAATTTTTTAATTACATTAAATCATGAGCGGCTCCACCTACTTTTCGCAACAATGCCCGAATTAAAAAAGTTGATTGCTGACAAAGTTAATTCTTTAACTCGTGATGAATTAGAGGCTTTTATGAAAGAACATCCAAGCTATAATTTTGCTGAAAGAGATGTTCTTCTCAGAGAATATTTTAGTTACAAATACGAAAAAAACATTAACAAACTTCTGGAAGATTACCCTATGCTTAAAAAATAATTTTGCGCGATTCCCATTTTTTAGATCGTACTCTTTCTTCTGGCAACTTATAAGCACGTTTCGATCTTTTATACGATGGAAGATTTGGATCACTGGCACATTGAATTTGAAACTCTACCATCTCTTGAAATAAAACAAGCATATGATCCAAAGAATTTATAGGTTTTTCAAACCCTTTATCAATAAGACTTTTAAGCATTAGGTGAACTGACTCAACTGTCGAAAGACAAAACTCTCCGGGCTGCTCTTTAATGCGAAATGCAGAAGGCTGATCTACTTTGAAGCTTATGCGCTTCAAACCATGAAGAT
>CAYWBR010000077.1:0-12954 GCA_964456675.1 uncultured Bacteriovorax sp.
GTTTACTCGAAGTATAAAAAAAGAGAAATAATACACACTCTTTTATTGGTTGAATTTTTTTTGGCCTGTACTGGATTTTTAGCACCATTTTTTGTATTGATTTTTGATGGTGTGATGTTTCACCATGCAAGGACAATGAATTTGTCTTATTATTCACCATCGATTCAGTATTCTATTTTTTTTGTTAACCATATGTTGATATTGACCATAGGTTTTCTTTCAGGTTTTGAACTACCATTATTGATGGATATTTTTAAGACATATTCTTGTAAATCGAGCCTCGGAATTTTAGGTTTAGATTACATAGGAACTTTGATTGGAGCAATGCTATTTCCTCTTACAATATTACCCTTTTTTTCCATTTTTCAAATAGGCGCAATGGTGTCAATGTTAAACCTGATAGGTGCGTTGTATTTGGGAGTATTTATTTCTGAAAAAAAATACCCGAAACTTATTTTTATTTTGATAGTTATGTTGTTATTAGTCACCATAGATTTTTTCGGCGTATTTGACTTAGAAAATTTAATATTAACAAATTTTTATTATCGATAGATATGGTACATGAAACAAACCTTCAATAGATATGAAATTTTAATTTTATCAGTGCTACTTTCAGCATGTAGTATTCTCTATGAATTGATGCTCGCAAATGTACTCTCTGTTATCACAGGAAACCAAGTTTTATGGCAGTCATTAACCATTGCGATATTTATTGGTGGATTGGGATATGGTGCTTTCTGGGTCGAAAAAGTAAAAAATTCTTTAAAAACTCTGTTGATCGCAGAATTTATTTTGGCCCTTATTGGGGCTGTTTCTCTTTATTTTATTTATTCGTTATATGGATTTATAAATCTTAATAAATATTTGCTTTTTATTGGCTCTGGGTATGATGGACATCGAGTGATTGGTTCAGAGTTTGGATTGGAGCTAAGTTACATAATTTTAACACAATCATTAACCTTTGTGGTTGGCCTATGTACCGGCTTTGAATTACCGTTGTTGTTAAATATTAATACAGAAGAAAAAATTGGATTGAGTGACGGAGATATACTCGGGGCTAATTATTTCGGTACTCTTTTTGGAACTATTTTGTTTTCTTTTTATTTAAAACCCAAGTTTGATTTAATAGCGTCATCGATTATTACAGCTGCTATAAATTACGTGATAATGTTATATTTGCTAAACAAGTTATCCGTGTCAAAAATCACGAAATCGTTAATGCTTATGGGTGTAGGTCTGTATGCATTACTGTTTAACTACAATCAATATTTTCTAAATACATATTTAAAATTTCAATATTTTTTACCAAGGTATACTTACCAAGAAAGAGTTGATAAAGACAAATTGGTCTCGACCATAATGGCTCAAAGGGATATTGAAAGAGAGAAGTCTTTGTATCAATATTTGGACATTGTAAAATATAAAAATGGTGAAGAGTTTACATTTAGTCTTGATCAGCATTTCCAATTTAATTCTAAAAATGAAGTTTTTTATCATCAGGCTTTTGCCCATATTCCAATAATGTTTAACACTAAAGTGCCGGAAGATATATTGGTACTTGGTGCAGGTGATGGGCTTTTGATTAGAGAGCTGGTTAGGTATCCAGAGATTAAAAATATAAAAAACATTGAGCTTGATGGAAAAGTTATACAAAAGGCAAAAGAAGATCCACGCTTTTTAGCACTAAATAAGCGTTCCTATTTTGACCCAAGGGTTGACGTAGAAATTGGTGATGGTTTTTATTTTGTTCGAAATACAGATAAAAAATACGATGCCATATATGTTGATTTTCCTTATCCTAATAATTTTGATTTGGCCCGGCTTTATAGCCTGGAAATATATCGCTTTATGGCAAAAGCGTTACGGCCAAACGGATTTATGATTTTAGATGCTCCAATGGAAAAAGAAGATAACACACAGTTGGGAGTAGAGGTTATGGAGGCACCATTTTCAAAAAAAGATGAATTAAATAATTCAATTTTGTTAAGTACACTTGATGCAGCGGGGTTTAAGTCTCTTTATCCTTTTGAAGTAAATGGCGAAACATTTGTCATAGCTTCAGTAAAAGAATTAAATTTTTCTATTGACTTCGAAAACATTATAAATAAATCAAAATTTAGGGACGATGTTTTTGTAAAAGTACAAAAGATCCGTTCACAAAAATTTCCACATCGTCTTGATAAAAATTTGGTCAATTCAGTTTTTAGCCCCAAGCTAGGTTTGAGTGGAATTTAAATTGAATTAATCCCTGGTATGTAAAAATTTATTTTATTTGAATTTAAAAATATTTCTAATATTTCTTTTTCTGTGGCCAGTTCAGGGGGAGGTAATTGCTGACCAAGTTTTGTAGCAATCTCATTTAGCATATTATAGTTGGCCAATTTAAATACACCTAAAAATAAAAAAATTGCATTAGTGCTTTCGTGTCCCATGTTGGAAGGAAGCCACATTTTGAATTTGTTCAAGTCATGACATAGTTGAGAAAACTCAATTGTGTCATGTGAGCCTATCTCGTGAATCACCTGATTTAAATCTTGACCTTTATTAATCATAAAATAAGACAGCAATTTGTGATTTCTGTTTTTGAAATAAACATCTACGCTCGGAATACTAAAGAAAATTTCCCAGTCCATTTCTGTTCTTTTGGGTTTTAAATATTGAGAAAATGAATGTTGATAACTTGATTTTATATAATCTTTTTCTTCCTCGTTCAATTTATTTAATTTTTTTACTGAAAAGCGCAAAGTGTTTTCAAAATCATGCTCACCGGTTTGAATCATTCTACCAAGTTCATAAAATCCAAATTTTTGATATCCCAAGGATTCGCCTGTCCAGAGGATGAAAAGAGCAAAGTCATTTTTTTTTTCATTTAAAAGTATGGGAAAAATATTTTTAAAAATACCTTTTCCTTGAAATTGTTTTTTTATACAGATTCCTCCAATCAATCCAATTTCAATTTCTATATTGTTTTGGAAAAACGTAGTGGGCCTTAAACCAATATGCCCAATAATTTCATTCTCGTGACATATGAGATAGCAGTTTTTCCAGTTACTGGGTTCAACAAGAGGATAAAAATCTGAAGAGAATTGATTGTCAGGTGAATAACCGAGCTCTTCTTCAATAATAGAGATCATTTCATTGTATTTTTCAGGCACTTTATTTAATGGTGTTAAGGTAATTTTTGTATTCATATATGAAAATTAAAACCGAACATTAGTCCTCTGTCGAAAAAAACTCATAAAAATTTAGTAGACTGGAACTATCAAGTAACTATCTGACGTTATTTCATGCAGTTATGAAAAAAATTGTCTAATTTTTTTTCACTTTTTTTCTAAAGCTTTCTAAAAAGTAGTCGAATAGTAATTAACTGAAGTTGTGAGGGCCTAAAAATTCTCACAGAAAGGAAATGACTTCCTTTTAAAACCCTACATCAAGGAGGATATATGGGACTTCGAATTAATACGAACGTTGCGTCGTTAAACGCACAAAGAAATTTAGGTTCTACAAGGTTAAACATGACTAAGGCACTTGAGAAGTTGTCTTCAGGTCAAAGAATTAACCGTGCAGGTGATGATGCTGCCGGATTAGCAATCTCTGAAAATTTAAAAGCACAAATTAAAGGTCTATCTCAAGCTGAAAGAAACGCTGAAGATGGTATCTCATTAGTTCAGATTGCTGAAGGTGCTTTAGGTGAAGTTTCAAACATCTTAATTCGTTTACGTGAACTAGCTGTACAAGCTGCTTCTGATACTATCGGTTCAACAGAAAGAAAATTCCTTAACGTGGAATTTGAACAGTTAACATCTGAAGTCGATCGTATTGCTAACTCTACTGAATTTAACCGCGTACCACTTCTTAACGGTACAGGTGCAGTATTTGATATTCAAATCGGTACAAGAAACGATCCTATATCTGACCGTTTAACGTTTGATGCTTCATCAGCCGACGTAAACGTTGCAGCTCTAGGATTAAACTTAGCTTCTGTATCAGACAAAATTTCAGCTCAAAACTCATTGACGTCAATTGACCAAGCGATCATTTCTGTATCTGGTATTAGAGCTGACTTTGGTGCTCTTCAGAACAGATTACAATCAACGATCAATAACGTTCAAGTAAGTATTGAGAACCTTTCTGCTGCTAACTCTCGTGTTCGCGATACTGATATCGCTGCTGAGACTGCAGAATTAACTAAACAGAACATCTTAATGCAAGCAGGTACTTCAGTGTTGTCACAAGCCAACTCAAGTACAAACTCTGCCTTAACTTTAATCCAATCTGCGTCAGGAAGATAATCCTCTGGATTATCTCCTTGGCCCTGATGGGTTTAAAAAAGTGTTAGATGAATAGTTAGCAAAGTTAGGTTCTTAATATGGTTACTTTAATTGGTTACTTTATATAGGAATCAACCAACAAACATACCTGCAAGTGTGAGTTGTTGAGGTTAATAGAAAATGTGATTAGGCCGTTTTGATAGGTTAGTAGTGCAACTCTATCTTAACAAAAAAAAGAAACTTTAAAACAATTATTAACAAATTTTTTGAGCAAGGAAGCTCGAAGTATTAACAGGAGGTTTAGGTATGCAGGGAGATTAAAATATGGGATTAAGAATTAATACAAACGTATCTTCGTTATCAGGTCAACGTTCACTTGGTATCAATACTAGAAATATGAATGATAATTTAAGAAAATTATCATCGGGTGAACGTATAACTAGATCGGGCGATGATGCGGCAGGGCTTGCGATTAGTGAAAACTTAAAAGCACAGATAAGAGGAATGAGACAAGCAAAGAGAAACGCTAGTGATGCTATCTCTATGCTACAAGTGGCCGAAGGTGGGATGAATGAAATTTCTAACATCATTATACGACTTAGAGAACTTTCAGTACAATCAGCCTCGGATACTATTGGTGCAACAGAAAGGGGATTCATGGATGTTGAATTTCAAAATCTCAAAGAAGAGATCGACAGAATTTCAAAATCTACAGAATTTAACGGGATCAAGCTTCTCGATGGAACTGGAGGAAAACTCGAGTTTCAAGTCGGGATTAAAAATGATCCAATACTCGATCGATTGCACTATGATGGCACATCCTCGGATGCTACTTTGGCCGCACTTGGTTTGGTGGCGGACACTGTTAGCACAAAAGAAGGCTCTCAAGGAGCGCTTAAACGTCTTGACGATGCACTCGTGCAAGTTAACGGTGTTAGAGCAAACTTCGGAGCTCTTCAGAATAGATTGCAATCGACTTCTAACAATCTTGAAATCTCTGATGAGAACTTGTCAGCAGCAAATTCAAGAATTAGAGATGTCGATGTGGCACAAGAGACAGCTGATTTAACTAAGAATAACATTCTAGTTCAGTCGAGTACCTCAGTGTTGTCACAAGCAAACCAGGCACCAAACATTGCACTAAAACTATTAAATGCCTAATCACAGAAGTCCTTGGCCCCGAATGGGGCAAGGACTTCTTTCTTTTATTTCGCTAGAATTCAAATAAAATTATTAATATGAATGACAATGAAAAAATTAGAATAATAGATCCTAAGCAGAAAAAAACTATTTTGATTTTTGGACTAACGTCAATGGTTGGTTCAAATTTAGCAGAATTTTTTAGAAACGATTTTAGGGTGGTTGGGACATATTATCGCAAGGCAATTTCAATTCCAGGTGTATTGGCCCTTCCGTGTAATATTCTGAATAAGGATGAAGTTCAATTAGTACTTTATGCATTTAAGCCGGACTTTGTAATTTATTGTGTGGGGTACTCGGGGCTAAAAGATTGCAACGAGAACCCTAACGTATCAGATGCATTAAACTCTGGTGGACTTTTTAATGTGGCCGAAATAGCACCCCGCTATGGTGCACGCGTGGTGTATCTGTCATCTCAATATGTATTTTCAGGCGATAATCGTTCATTTAATGAGATGGACAACCCCGATGTAACAACTCAGTATGGTAAATCGCAAGCATCCTCAGAATTTTATCTACAAAAATCATCACTAAATTATTTAATCATCAGATGTTGCAAAATGTATGGAAGAGGTATAAGTCCGATTAGAGACTCATTTTTTGAAGCTTTACAGCGAAAGTTTAAAAATAATCAAAATACCATCTATGATGATTTTGTGCACACTGGATTTATAGATGTTTATTACTTGGCAATGGTTTTAAAAATATGTTTTGAGCGAAATATTTCAAATCGAGTTCTTCAATTCTCCTCTCAAGACATTATGACAAATTATGAATTTGCTAATTGCTACGCTGAAGTTTTTTCTGAAAGTGAGGGATTAATAAACAAAGGAAAATGGCATTTTCCCATTTTAAAAACAGTCACACTAAATCGATCTTCAGAACATCATTATTATAAAATGGATATATTAAACGTAGAGGGACTCTTGAGATTGAAGCTCCCGACAATTACTGAAAGTTTAAAGTTTACCTATAAAAGGTTTAAAGGTGTTGATAAAACAAAAGTGTCATCGAGTAGCAAGAAGGGTGAAGGTATATCTTTTATCTAGCAGAGTTGATAATAAATTCTGTTAAATAATGTCTGACAAGAGCATCAACATCAACAATTTCTCCATTAAAGCGCCACGATATTTTACCAAAGGCACCCATGTGAGCACGAATTTCATGCATAGACTGAGATCCTTGTCTTTCGTTGATACTTAAGCGAGCTGCAAATATGTCTTTGCCATTGGCAATGAATCCAATTGAGATGCAGTCGTTAGCTTTTCTTGCAAAAACTAAACGAAGCGAATTTCTAAATAACATAAAGTCGTTGACGGTATTAGAAATTTTAAATGTTTTAATTGAAAATTGAGATCCCGACTGAGTTCTATAGCGATTAAATGTTGAAGTATATACTTCAAATTTATCCTTAATTTCGTTCATAATTTTAATCGATGCCTCTTCGAGAATTAAGTCTGGATTTAAGTGTCCGGTGATATTTACAACACCAGATTCTTCCATGTTAATTTCTTCAAGAGCAAGGGATTCAATCCAAGTGGTGTCGATTTTTGATAATTGTTCGTTAAGTTGCATCATAGCTAAATGATCAAACTACAGTACTAATGTGTCAAGGAATTGATTGGTGGGTATTTATTGAAAAGGGGCCAAAGGCAGTGGACTTACTTCTCGGTTCCGCCCATTGATTAAATAGGTGGCTGCAGTTAGTAACCACTTTAGGCTTCTCACTGAAAATGGCCGTTAGGCCAAAATATGAGCTTGCACACCGTGATCAGGGACCGCTCCCGAATATTATTTTGTAGAGCGAACCAGCTTGTTGCCAGTACCTCAGACCCGTTATTTATTATAGCGCAAAAAATTGTTGGCGGATAGGAAAGTGTTGATATTTACAAATATTAGGCACTTAGACTCTTTTTACAGTGCAGATTAAAGAAAGTACGGGAATATTTTGCATCATGTTATAATAATTAAAGCTAAAGTTTGAAATAAAATATCCGACAAGGTGACAGTGGGATTGGTGCTACTTAGGAGATTAGGCTATGAAAGTTTTTTGGGAATACTTAAAAGACGAAAATGGACAGACATCAACAGAGTATATTTTGTTGGTTGCAGTTGTTGCCATGATTGTATTTAAGTTTAAAGAACAAGCTGGTGGAAAGTTAACAAACATCGTTGATAAAGTTTTTGGAAAAGCAGATACGATGGTTGAAAATATCGACGTTCAATAGTCGCGATATTTTTTGTTAATTTCGTTTCAATGTTTGCCTAGATTTTAGGTAGAGTTTACCTAGTTGTCTTATCTATAATCCTGTTTGATTCTAGTACCATGAATAAATCCATTAACTCAATGAAAGGGCAGGCGCTCATTGAGTATATCCTTATTTTTAGCTTTATAGCACTCGTCAGTGTAGGTTTTGTAAAAAGCTTAAATGCATTAATGAATAAAAGCATTGGCTCTCTTGCCTATGAAGTTTCAGAGCAAATGACAGTGGGGGTATGTAAAAAAAGCTGCTTTTATTCAGGATTTGTTAATCAGGAAAAGTAGCATTACTCTTCGAGGTATCTTTTTATGATCCCATTAACAGTATTTATTTTTTTGAGTATTCAGCTTCTCTTTGTTGCGTATGCTGATTTGAAAACAAAAACAATATCAAATTACTGGATTTTGATAAATGTGTCGGTGTACTCCGTTATGTTGTTTATTTTTCCCAGCGTTTATACTTTTAGTTTAGAAACGTTTATATTTCCGCTAGCATTTTTTATTGTAGGATTTGTGTTGTTTTATTTAAAAATAATGGGTGGAGGGGATTCGAAGTATCTTTCGTCGATGTTTCTTTTGGTACCAACAGAATTCCAAGATACAACATTTATATATCTTTTATACACGACTATAATAGTTGGTAGCACGTTGATAGTGTTTAATGTACTCAAAAATTTCGATAAGATTTTATTTATGGCAAGGACGTACGATATTAGTGGCATTAAAAGAATTTTTGGTAAAAAATTTACTTATGCACCAGTTATCTTTATTGCATGGATGTGGTTTGGATGGCAAAACAGACTCGTAATTTATTAGACGACAGCGGACAATCAGTCGTAGAGTATATTCTGCTCTTAGCAGTTATCACATCCCTTGCGTTTACAGTTTATTCTAATCCTAAATTTAAACAATTTTTTGGGGAACGTGGTTTTTTTGAAGCAATGAGAGGTCGAATTGGTTTTGCGTATAGATATGGATACGAAGGTAATGATCCCGCAGAAGAATTTCAATATACTAACAATAAACATAAAACTTATCTCAATGAAGAAAGTAATAGCTCTCGTTTTTTTTCGCCAATAGATGAATATGGAAAATAAAAATAGTCAGAAAGGCCAATCAGTAATTGAGTTTTTATTAACATTTACAATTGTTATTGGAATGCTCTTTTTTTATTTTAAAATGTCGTTGGGATTTACAAATGGGTACATGGTCCACTATTCAACATTTATGGCTTCGCGAAGTTTTTTAACGTCAGATTCTTGGGATACGGATCCAGATGGAAAAGCATTTCAAAAAGCTCAAGCTGTCTTTAAGCGATTGCTACCAGAAGGATTAATAAATGGGTTTAATGGTCAATTAAAAATGAATGATCCAGATAGTGTTTCGTTTAAAGTTTTTACTGGAGTATATGCAGATTTTTATGCCAGATATACTGTAGGAATTGTTGGTGGTAATGGACCTATTTTTCATCGTTCGGAATCGTTTTTAGGTAGAGAGCCAACTCGACTTGAGTCAACAGAACAAACTTGTCGTGCCATTGCACGAGTCACAAAAAATGGTTGTGATACACTTGTTACATTGGATGATAATGGTGGGTAAAATAAATAAAAATAAAAAACACCAGAAAGGGCAATCACTATTTGAATTTTTAGTGTTTATGCCATTGTTGGTTATGTTGATGGGGGTTTTTTATTCTTTTGGTGGTGCTTTAAGTATGTCGATAAATCAGCAAAAAGCTGTTCGGGGATACTTTTATCATTTACTTAAAGGCAATTCTTACGGGATTTCAAATTCCGATTTATTAAGTTTATCAAATCAAGGTACTAAAAAAGTTGGAATGTTTTCTATCGGCTGGAGAGTGAAAGAGTCAGGAGGAGGAAAAAATTCATTTGGTAGCTGTTTTAAAGTATCTAATATCTTTTCAGGAAATGATGATGAGGATTGTTTTGGCAATGTTAGGCCAACTGATGGATCCTCGCGTTTTATTCGAGCTTTTACTGCATATGGAATTTGTACGAATTCGTATGTTGAAAATGGAGGCAATTTTTATTGGTCTGAAGACCCTAGCAATGGCGGGAGATCAAATCAAGTAGGATTCGCCAATTGCTCGCTTTCTAAGTAACATAACGTTTTACTCAGGTGTTGGATATCTTTTCCCTTTACTGCGTCAATTTAGTTATTAATCAAAGCTCTGTTAAAATAAAATTAGACATTTAAAGAGGTTAAACAATCAATGAATACACGAGCACTCTCTCTAGCATTAATCATTGCAGTTTTTGCAATGATGATGGTTTATACATACATTGATGATCAAAAAAGTGCGTTGATTAATCAGTATGGTGTACCAGTAACTGTCGTCACAGCTAAGGAAGATATTCAAGAGCTAGAATTAATCGATGACTCAAAATTAGTTATTACGACTGTACCAAAAAATTTTTTGCAACCAGGAAGTTTTAGATCTATCAAAGATTTAGAAAATACCATTGCAACAGTGCCAATATTAAAAGGTGAGCAAATCACCGGACCAAGAGTGACTTATCCAGGATCAAAAACAGGACTGTCGCGACAAATTGCTGTTGGTAAAAGGGCCGTCGCAATTAACATTACAGAAAAAGATGCGGTTGGGCGCTTAATTAAACCAGGTGATCGTGTTGATGTCTTGGCCGCCATCGATATATCTCAAGGAGCGAGAAAAGATTTACAAAAGACACGTACGATTCTTCAAGATGTGCTGGTTTTATCTACAGGGATGAGTATGACAAATTCAATTCCAATTTACGGTGTAGAAACTCCAAGAGTTATTAAAACAATGAACTTAAATACATATTCATCATATAATACCATTACTTTAGAATTAGAGCCATATGAAGTTCAGAAGTTGGCCTTTATACAAGCCTACGGAAGTAATCCACTTTCATTAGCGCTAAGAAATAATTCAGATAAATCACTTTCAAACTTAAAAGCAACTCAGATTTACGATATTTTAGGAGACGAAGCACAGGAAGCGAAAATTTTCTTCCAAGAAAAATATAGAAATGAGGCGCGCGGTGGTCAGTAATTTAAAAATTATTTCATATTGTTTCCTAATTTATTTTGTATCGAGTTTTTCAATAGAAGCTCAAGATGATAAAGCTAACTTAAAGAGGCTGGAGTTAGTAGTTTTTATACCGAAAGTTTTAAAGTTTGATTTTATTCCAAACACAATAATCAAAATTGGAAATGAAGGATTAGTTGAGGCGCAAGTCGCACCTTCAAAAAGAGAGATTATTCTTAATCCTTTAAAGCCAGGTGAGACATCATTAATTGTTCGAGATGCTAACGGCGATGTCAAAGAACAATATTTATTAGCAATTACATCTTCTGACCAAGCAAGAGTAGTTGGGCAATTAAAAGAATTATTAAGTGACGTAGAGGGGTTAGAGATAGGGTTGAAGGGCGATTCTGTTTTTGTTGGCGGCCAGATTGTGGTACCGGCTGATATCGGAAAAGTGGTCGTAATTCTTAGTCGATATCCAGACGTTCTGAGATTGGTAGAACTTTCTCCTCAGACTCAGTTGATTATTGCTAAAAAAATGCAAGATGAGATGCAAAAAAGTGGACTAAAAGATGTTACGGTTAGAGTTGTTAACGGTGTTTTTTGGATTGAGGGAATTGTTGATTCAAAAGACCAAAGTGATAAAGCTGAACAAATTGCAAAGGCGTATTTGCCAGATCAGATTCAAAATCTAGCTCGTCAAGCGGATGCTGTTCAACAGATAAAAAGGAATGCTTACGAAAATCTTTTGACCATAAATTCTAAGCCAAAGCCTGAGCCACCTCCTAAATTATTTAAAATCACGACTCAGTTCGTAGAATTAACAAAAGCCTATAGTAAGGTGTTTTCTTTTAATTGGATTCCTCTCATCGGAGAAGATGGAGGCTCTATCCAAATCGGTAGAAGTAATAACGGTGGGGTAACTACTAATTCAAGTAATACATTGGCTGCAACAATTTCAAATTTGTTTCCCAAACTTAATTCTGCCAAAAGTGCAGGGTTTGCTAGGGTTGTTCAATCTGCCGTAATTTTAACAAAAGAGGGAGTATCTGGAACGATTACAAAGTCTTCGAGTACACCATACTTACTTGGTTCTGGTGATGGCGCAAAAGAGATGTCTGCTTCTGCTGGAATAACAATTGGTGTGACTCCAACATCTCTACAAGAAGAAAAAATTAATCTAAAAATTAAAGTTGATGTAAATGCAAATGATGGAGCATCTACGCCAACTACTTTCAATAATTCTGTTGGCACGGAGTTAGTGTTAAAATCTCAAGAATCTGCAGCAATCGGGGGAGTTGTTACTTCGAGCACAACAACTGATTACGATAAACAACCAACAGAAGCCGTAGAGAATGGTAGCCCGCTTTTTACGTTTATAAAAGGAAGAGCATATAAAACTAATAAGAGTCAGTTCGTAATTTTTGTAACTCCTGAAATTGTTGAATCTGCATCACAGGGCTCTCAAGAAATTGAGCGTAAGTTTAGAAAGAGAGGGAGATAGTGGCAGGGCACGTAATCACAGTCGTTGGTGGAAAAGGAGGCGTTGGTAAGTCGCAGGTTGCAGCTAACCTTGCGTTTGCCTATTCACTCGAAGGAAAATTAAAAACATTACTTTTGGATTTTGATCAAAAATCCTGCGGTGATCAAGATTTTATAACAGGAATGAAGAGTAAGAAAAGCTTGAAAGAGCTTGCTGAATATAAGGGAGCTTTTGACCCAAACTCGATACAGCAATTTGTAAGCATGAATCAAAATGTATTCTATATTGGTATGCCAAACGAGGCAACTGCCGCAAATAGTGTTGAGGTAGATGCATTGGGGAAATTTTTAAAAGCAGCTCCTAATTTATATCCAATTACAATTATTGATGGCGGAAATGAATTAACTCCATTGACTATAAAAGCATTAGAGTTTTCAACACTGATCCTGGTTGTTGTAACACCAGACATTTTAGCTCTTAACCAAACAAAAAAAATGTATTCTGATCTAGTTACAATGATGTTTCCCAAAGAGATGATTCATTTTATTGTGAACCAGGCGCAACAAGGTCATCCTGTTACCAATGATGTGATAGGGAAAACGCTTGGTAAGCCCGTATTTAGTGCAATTGCAAAAGACGATCAAACTTGCGTAATGGCACTAAATCAAAAAAAAACCAGCACTCTTAATTAACAAAGGATCAGCTT
>CAYWBR010000078.1:0-12652 GCA_964456675.1 uncultured Bacteriovorax sp.
TGTATTTGTTTAATGCGTGCTTTAATTTCAGGGTTCTCATTCTGTTCTTTGGATTTTTTTTTTAATTCTTCTTTTGTTTGCATGATTTTCTTTTTGTAACTAATTTTTTGATAGGCAAAATCTAAAAGTGCAACAATCCCCAATCCCATCAACAAAGCAAAGGCAATTTTTCCAACTAAATCTTTTCCCACTATATATGACTGAGTCACTTCCATATGCATAAGAGAATTGTATCCAGCAAAATCTTCTTTTAAATAAATATAGGCAATCCAAATAACTACAACAAATTTCAAAATTGCTTTTATTGTTTCCATTAGAGCTTGCATTGAAAAAAGTTTTTTAATGCCATTAAGAGGATTAATCCTATCAAATTTAAGTTCTAAAATTTCAGGTGAATATAAAAAACCTATTTGTGCAATCTGTGATATAACCCCCACGCAAAGTGCTGCAATCAACACAGGTGCACTGCATTTTGCAGCAGCAACAATCGATTTAGTAGTAATTGTTTTTATGGCCTTGTCAGTATAGGCTTCTTTGGGATTTAAAGTATAAAGCCACTCAATTAATTTGCTCATTTCTTCAAAAATGTAAGAAATAGAAAGCCCAAGGGTTAAAAAACAAGCAGCAAGAATCAGAACTCCTGTGAGTTCTCTTGAAAAAGCAACATCCCCGCGCTTTCTAAACTCGTCGATCCTGTGCTGGGATGGTTCTTCTGTTTTTTCTTGATCGTTTTCTTCTGCCACAATTCCTCTTTGGTTTTAAATAATTTCTAGCTTAAAAACTGAAACCACTCACCAAGTTTTTCAGTATAGATTCTAAAACAAGTTTGAAAAAACTCATCTGAACCTGCAATGAAAACCAAAAGACCTAAACCAATATTTACTGCAAAACTCACAACAATTACGTTCATTTGTGGAACAGCTTTCGAAACAATGCCCATAATTGCATTTAGAAGCACATTTAAAAAAATCATCGGCGTTGAAAGCATCAGAGATATTAAAAAAATTGATTTAAACATCTGTGAAAAGTACTCAGGGCTTTGGGCAAATTTTCCCAATGAATATATATGTATTGTAGAAAACGATGTCACGACACCTTTTAACATTGGCATCACCGCCCCTGAAGTTAAAATCATCATTAACAAAGTCCATTCTATTAATTTTTCAAAAGGGCCGACTTGTGTTTGTGCATTAGGATCAAAATAGTTAAGTGCAGTGAATCCTACCTGCTGAGTAATTAAATGTCCTGCATTTAAAAAAATAGTCATGATTGATTTAACAAAATATCCAATAACAAGACCAACAATTACATTAAAAATTGTAAGAGACCAGAAAGCACTTTCTCCCATATATTTTATATCATTTAAAATCTCTGGAGAAATCATTGGGAAAAACGCATAGGTGATAACAATTGCTGCTAAAATTTTCACATTTACTGGAATTGCAACTTGATCAAACAGAGGAATTTGCATTAGTACGGCCAACCATCGACTGAAAGCCAGAAAGAATGCAACAATCATATTATAATCAGTAATCTGTATAGTCATCTTCCTAATTCCTAAACTCTACCAATTATTTTTCCGCCACTACTCGCGGAATGTTTAAAATCAAATCTTTTGTAAACGTCGTTAACGTATCCGACATCCATGGTGCAAAGAATACTAGAGCTCCAACAATTACCAAAATCTTTGGTATAAAACTTAATGTCTGTTCATTGATTTGGGTTACTGCTTGAAAGAGTGAAACAACTATCCCCATCACTAATGCACCTAGCAGCATTGGTGCTGAGACCATAAGTGCCACTTTTATTGCTTGGTTTGTAATATCAGCATAAGAATCAAATTGCATAATCTACCTCTTAATTAAATGATCTCAAAATTGATCCTGTTACTAACTGCCATCCATCAACTAGTACAAAAAGTAAAAGTTTAAATGGAAGTGAAACAACAACAGGAGGCAACATCATCATCCCCATTGCCATAAGAACCGATGCTACGATCATATCTAAAATTAAAAATGGAATGTATAATAGAAAACCAATTTGGAATGCAGTCTTTAATTCAGAGATAATAAATGCAGGTATTAAAAAATGAATTGGTACATCATCAATTGTTTGTGGTGCCTTTTTTCCTGTAACATCATAAAAAAGTCCAATATCAGCTTTTCTTACTTGTTTTTGCATAAATCCTCTCAAAGCCACAACCGTTTCATCGACGGCCACGCTTGTTTGGATTTGTTTTTCCATATATGGCTTAATGGCTTTGGAATATATTCTTTCTCCAGTAGGCTGCATAACGAAGACTGATAAAAACAATGAAAAACCTACTAATAACTGGTTTGGTGGCATGTTTTGTGTACCAATCGCTTGGCGCATAAATGATAACACTACTAAAATTCGAGTAAAACTTGTACATAAAATAAGAATCGAAGGAGCAAGGGTTAATATAGTAAATAGCATTAAAATTTCGATTGAATCAACAAAGTTTACACCTTGTCCGAAATTAACCTGCACACCCGGTAGTGAAAAATTACCTTGCCCTTGCTGTTGAGCAAGGGCAAGTGTTGGCAATAAAAATAAAATAGATATTAAAAACTTTTTTCGAGCTTCCATGCTCTCTCCAGTTATTGAAGCTGTTTCAAGCCTCTAAGTTTTGTTTTTATTTGATCTGATAATCGTACTTGGTCTTTCTCATTTTCGCGGTCGATCGACTTTGCTAATGATTTACCAGCTTCTAACGAATCACGATTAGCGCTGCCTCCACGACTTGGTCTATTTGTCACACCATAAGCCGAGTTAACTTTTTTAGGTATTGCTTTATGAACTGCAACCTCTTCCCCTGGCGCTACTTCATCTAACAAATCATCAAGTGTTCCATACCTATTTATTTCATCACTTGAAACTTCTTCTTTCATTTTGAATTCTTTTTCAACAATTGAAGCTGTAGAAAATTCTGAATCAAAATTTGATCCAGCAAGCGCCTTTTCACCTTCTTTAAAAAGACCAGTAACATCTCTAATTTCAGATAAATACTGTATTCCAGATTCTGAAGAAGCCACCAAGAATACTTGTTTATGAGCTCGCACCATCATCAACGATCTTTTTGGTGCTACATGTGTAGTGCTTAAGACTTCCACCAATTTAGTACTGTTTAAAAAGCCTAAGTTTGATTTTTTAATGATCCCTTTTTTAAACAATTGCAACACTCCGTAAAAAACAAGGAGAAGTAAGCTTAGAAAAGCAACAAACTTGCCAACATATCCCATCACTGAAAATTGAGATTTCGGCTCGTTAGCTTCACTGTTAAATCCTTTCTCTGATTTATCACCATCATTGGCACTAGAAGATCCATTTACTGGTGCATTTATTGCATTTTTTTCTGTAGCGGATTGTGCCAAGCTGACACCATCGGATTTTTCATTTTTTACAGGTATTTCACTCGCCTTATTTTCGGCCTCAATTTTTGCCAAATAATTTTCATCTAAATGTTCAGCTACCGCTTGAACTTCAGCACTTGCTTGATTCTCACTACTTTTTGTTAAAGCTTTACTTTGACCAATGATTTTTGCAGATTTTGGAAACAAAATTTCAATACTATTATCTTTTAACATTATGTTAACTTGAGATTCTTTTCCCTTTAACGAAAAAGGCAAATTCGCTCTAAAATTAACTACAGCATCGGCACCTTGTGATGCAGTCATCTGAGTATCAAACTGGTCATTAATTGTAACTTTGCGATTAATTTTTGGATGAACTTGTGCGTTTGGAATATTTAAATAAACCGCTCTATCTTTAACAGCTATTGTTGGATTATCTTTCAGATTGCCTTCAATTTTTATTACAAGTCGCCCCTCTGAAGCCGAGTTACTCAAATAATCTAAACTTTTTACAGTTGTAGCTCCAAAGGCCATACTAGAAATTACTAATAGTGCTAAGGTAGATAAAATTTTCATATTGCTCTTACTCCAAGTCTTACTTCAAAGTTTCAATTCTTTCGATTGGACTGATAATATCAGTTAAACGAATACCGAATTTTTCGTTAACTACTACAACCTCACCTTTTGCAACAAGTTTGCCATTAACGAGAATTTCCAATGGCTCACCCGCTAATTTATCAAGTTCTAAAACCGAACCTTGTCCAAGTTGCAAAAGATCTTTAATAATAATTTGTGTTCTTCCCAACTCAACTGTTACTTTGAGTGGAATATCTAGAATAAAGTCTAGGTTTTGAACCTTTAATTTATTTAGCGAGTCATCTCCCGCTTTTACTTCATCGGCCAATCTATCGACAGACATCTTACTCATATCAATCCCCTAAAAATTATTCGCCTTCTTGATATACAGGCTCTTTATCTATGTTTGTTATTTGTACTGCGCGATTACCTTTGTAAGTTCCAATCAAGCATTTCATTTTTTCTATGCCTTCTACCTCTATGGAAACTTCACCTGATGCATCTTGATTTAGAGGTATAATATCCCCAGGCTCAAGAGTTAAAACATCTCCAACTGTCATTTCAGCTTCTCCAAGCTTAACAACCAATGTGGCCATTGCATTTTTGATATGTTCGTTCATCGCCTGCGTCCAAATTGAGTCTGCCATCTCATTATCTGTTTGGAAGCTTGATGAAAGTTTTTGTTTAATTGGTTCGATTGTTGAGTATGGAACAACAATCATAATAGTTCCTGATGCTGATTCGAATTCAACCTCAAGTGTTGTTGCGATAATAACATCAGATGGTGGCACAACCCCAACGAATTGTGGGTTAATTTCTGTACGCAAATATTGAGCATCAATACGATGAACTGGTGCCCATGCTTCTTCTAAATCATTGATCGCCATATCCATGATTTTTTTCATGAATGATAATTCGATCATCGTAAATTCTTTACCCTCTATTTTTGTAAATGGACGATCTGTTCCACCGAAATAAGAATCAATAAAAGCATAGGCAAGCTTTGACTCAAAAACTAAAAGTGCCGGACCTCTTAGTTCATTAAAACGCATAATACACATACACGATGGTATCGGAAGCGTATTAACAAACTCTCCAAACTTTAAAAGATCGGTAGAGATAATCGATATTGTAGAAATTTTTCTAAGTGAATTCGATAATGAAACTCGAAAGCTTCTAATGAATCTTTCATAAATAATTTCAAGGATAGGCATTCTACCACGGATAACACGGTCTTGATTGGTAAGATCATAGGCTTGTATATTTTCGTCTTCATCAGCGGCGCCACCGCCACCGGAGTCGCCCCCCCCTGAAAAACCATCAACACTACCTTCGTTAACGGCATTTAAAAGTGCATCTACTTCATCTTGACTGAGTACCTGTGCCATACTTCTCCCCTCCTGGGATAAATATTGCTTAGCCTCAGAGCCTCATGCTCTGAGCTTAGAAACTAATTAATCTGAAAAGCAACGTAAAAAATATCTAACACTTGTCCATCAACCATAAACGAGTTGATGGAGTTTTTTATTTCTTCTTTTAAAAAAGCTTTACCTTCAGTTTTTAGCAAGTCTTCGGGCTTTTTAGAATTAAGCATGCTAATAATTGCATCACTAATTTGCGGTTTTTTAGCATCAACTTCTTCTTTTTTGGCATCTTTATTAAATTTTAAAACTATCGTTAATCTAATAAATCTAGCAGGCCCCTCTCCTCGAGCAAGGTTCGCTGTAAAAGGGTCTAATTGATAAAGAATTCCTTCCTCTTCAACCGCTTGCGCCTCTGCTCCATGTGCCCCGGCTGCAGGTGCACCATGATCGCCGCCTGCTGCTGCAGGGGCAGCACCATGACCACCGGCTTCACTTGCCATTTGTTGGTTTAATAAATCAACAACAGTTGGAAGTGCATTTAATTTTTTATGATTTTGAAATTGAAAAAAGCCAATTGCACCAACTGCAATTGTATTAACTAAAACTAGTATTACTAATAGTGGATTTTTTCCGGAACTAGCTGAGCTGCCTCCTGCTTCTTCCGCTTTTTTTTCTTCTGCCATTAAAAAACCATCCTGGTTTATTTAGAGTACCTGTCAAAAATTATACACAGACCGGCAATTTGGTTCAAGGGGGTAAAGAAGTTTTTCAGCAACTTTGCTAAATTTTGCCTCTTTTTAAGTGATTATTAAATTTTTTACTTAAAATATAGCGTCAGGATGATGACACAGGAAAATTTTACCTATCTAATTCTGATTATTTCACTCACTTAATAAGATTTTACATCATCTCTTTCCAAGGCTTACCTGGTTTGAATTTGGGAACTATCTTGGCCTTTATACGAATTCGTTCACCTGTATTTGGATTTATTCCGACTCTCGATGATTTTTTTGTTTTTGTAAACGTACCAAAACCCACCAAAGTAACATCCTCACCTTTTTTAACTGTTTTTTTTATGGTGTCAGTCATTATAGATATAATGTGATCGACTTGCTTTATTGTAAGCTTGGAAATTTCTTTATCTTTCAATAACGATTCAACTAGTTCTTTTTTATTCATGAACTACTCCAAGATAAAATACAAAATATCATTATGTTTAAGTGATTAATGAATTTCTTTTGTAAGAAATTCATCGAACTCATCCTCGATAGAAATACGTAAGGTTTCAATTAATTGTTGCTCAATTTTTTCTGATCTTTTATTCTGAAAATCATTTTTTAAATCTATCAATGATTTTAAAATAATAGGCGAAAGATTTTTATAAAATTCATCAAAGCGAATATCTTTAATTTCAAAACCAACTCTAGATTCTGCCAAATGATGATGTGACTCTAGGTCAAAAAAAGCCTCTACTAAATCAGGCAATGAATTCTTTGATAGCACTTGCTTCAATTCATTACTAAATGCTTTAAGGTACTCATCTTTTGTTAACAAATTAAAGCGGTGATCTAAAAAATCAGACAATAAAAAGTCAGCACCAACTTCAAGCGGTAATGCTTTTTTTACTTTATTCATCTTATTTCCTAAATTACTGTACACTTTTTCCTCATAAACAAAAAAGGGGAAGCTTTTCACTTCCCCTTCATTATAAAGATAAAACTAAAAATTACAATGTTAGTTTTCCGCGCTTTTTAAGTTCTTCAATAATCTGATTAAAATGTTCAATCGGATATGCTCCGCGAACAGGTACACCGTTAACTAGAAATCCAGGAGTTCCTTGCATTCCAAATTCAGCTGCTTCTTTCATGTCTTCTTCAATTCTTGTTTTAACAGCAGAAGAATCAAGATCTTTTTTTAATTTCGCCATATCTGCACCAACTTGTTTCGCGGTAGCTTCAAGAAAAGCTTTACCATTCTTAAGTTTTCTTTGATTTTTAAAAATTTCATCATGGAATGCAAATGCTTTATTTGGATCTTGTAATCTAATAGCTTCATAGTATTGAGATGCTGGCATGGCTTGCTCATGAAAGCTAAGAGGTAAATGCTTATAAATAAATTGAACTTTACCTTCGTATTGTTTTAACAATTGTGTAACTGTTTCAAAGCCTCTTGAGCAAAAAGGACATTCAAAATCAGAATATTCGATAACGGTAATCGGTGCTCCCTTTGTTCCTCTGATTGATTCGTCGCTACGAATTTTACCAACCAATGGCTTATCAAATGACTCTTCAAGTTTTTTCTTTTCTTCGTCTTCTCTTTTCTTTGCTAAGTCTTCTTGAGCCGCACGAGCTGCCTTCTGAAGAGCATCTATTATTTCGGCAGGATTTTTCTCAATGGCCTCAGCTAGAATTTTTGGATCTTCTTTAAGTGCCTTGGCAACCTGTTCTTTGATTTTCTGATCTGACGTACAGCCAGCTAACGCTACCCCAATTGATAAGACTAAAAGGGCTTTTAAAAATTTCATTTTACTTTCCTTTGGTTCTAACCATAAATTATGTTCCACTATTCTCTCAAAAATAATAGAATTTTCAATAGCTATTCAGGTAATTTAGATATCAAATCCAAATATTTGTTTATTTTCCTACAATCGTCTCTTAAATGGGAATAACCGATTAAATGAATTCGAGAAGCCCTGTTTCCCTTTAAAAAAGATCTCATCGTAGAAAAAATGGCAAAAGCAGGGGTAGAAACTTTCGAATACAAAAATATTCCGAAGCTAAAATGTAAAACCATATGAAAAATTATTAAAACATAAAGAACAATATCAAAAACCACAAATTGCTCGCTCAAAAAATACCTAACAGTTGGGGTGGTTTTTAAAAAATTTGTTGATAGAGTAATAATCTGTTCTCGAACATCCGCATCTATGGCAACAACACCCCATAATGATGCTCCCGATACCATGGCCATTAATAGCAGATAGCTTAAAAAAAATGTCCAATCGTATACGGGTCTGTGTACCCGAGTGTATTTCTCGGGAATAATTGTCAGTTTAAATTTATTTTCCAAAAGCATTTGATCCGTAATAGAAAAGAAATAATCACTAAACATTACTAATAATTTATGGTCTGCAATTAGTTCTGGGTTAAAGCTACTTTTTTTCCCCTGGACAATATCCTCACAATAGCGCGACAGAAGTTTAAAGGGCCGAAGAGTTAAATGCGATAAATAATTGCCCATTAAAAATATAACTATCATTCCACCAAAAATATAAGGTAAAAGCTCCACTGTATTAGAGAAAATAAAATCAAAATAGGCTTCTTGAAATTCGCGGGCACCGGGAAATTGATTTGCGTTGAAAAAAATTAAATCAATTTTTAACAGTATATAGAGAAAAAATAAAACAAACCCAAGAAACACAAAATTTAAAAAGCATAGACTCAAAGATATTTTGTACCTAAATAATACTTTGTCGTCTGAAAAACGCTCTTTAATTTTTTTGAGTAAAACTATGCTACTCATAAAAATGCAACTCCCACGTACCTTCTTTCAATTTAAACTCATCCTTATAGTAGCACTTATTTATTGATCTCATAACAGATGAAAATTATTCACATTACCCGAGTTTTTTGCCATGTTTTTCATTATGAACTAAAGCTTTTTATTAACATACCGATAAGCTCAAAGAATTTAATCTCTATGGAGAAACTTATGGGATCAAAAAATTTCTTTTCTGTAACACTTATTTTAACTTTTGCACTTGCCCTAGCATCTTGTGGGAAAAGTAAAAATAATAAAGTTAACAGTAACACCCTAAGCACTGGAACAGGTAGCATTTCTGTTGGTACAAATCCAATGAGTACCACGGGATTATCTTCTGCTGCGATTTCGGCCATTAGTAAATTTGAAAGTAGCTACACTTGTCCTTATGGCGGTTCAAGACTCTATAAACAATTTCAAACCAGCCAAGCTTCAGGGAACCAAACAACTATTTCAGCAAGTTTTACGGATGGATACTTATCAGGTTCTAGTGATGGAAATGTGTTCATAGGTGCAAATTATTCATCACGCGATTTAATTTACGTACAAAAAGTTGTTTCAGGAACACAGGTAACTGGATACAACGTCACACTTTCATTTTGCCCAGTTTCAAACGTAATCTCTAGTGATAGGAACTTAACTGGTTTACGTGTACAAAATATGACTATGACCACAAATACTTATTTAGGTTACGGTACTGTTGATTACGCACAAACTTTTGTATATTCGGTTAAGGATTCTTCTCAAACTTCTTATTACCCTTTTGGTTGCGGGGGAAATTATGCTCCAGCAAACCCATACATCGCGACTTATGGAATTTGCACAAATTTTGCTAGACCACAGTAATTCAAATATTTTTTTAATATTCAACTAACTGCTTGAGATCACTAAATGTGATCTCAAGCTATTTTTTGCCACGTTGACATTTTTTAATATCAATGTACACATATTGTGATATAATTTATTGTATCATAAGGATATTCGGATGAATGTTAAAGATACGGTTGAAAAATTTGACTACTTTTTAGAAAAAAAATCCTTACATTTTGAAGCTGTTATTATTGGTGGAGCTGCGCTTAGTATTCTAGATATTATTTCTCGTGAAACAAAAGACATCGACTTAATAGATCCTAAAATCCCTGATGAAATTAAAGAAGCATCTATCTTATTTGCTCTTGAAAATCCAGCACTGCACCTAGACCCATATGAATGGGTAAACAATGGGCCAATAGCGCTCATCCAAGAACTTCCTGTAAATTGGAAAAAAAACATTGTTTTAGCTTTCAAAGGCAAATCGCTCACTCTATACACACTTGGAAGAACTGATCTATTACGATCTAAACTGTTTGCCTTTGCCGATAGAGATATCGATTATAATGATTGCATTGCTCTGAAACCAACATTAGTAGAACTCAATGAGTGTTACTCTTGGGTTCTCGATCGCGATACAAGTGAATTATGGCCAAAAAGAGTCGATGAAATTTTTCATGTATTAAAAAAGGACTTAAAACTTGAATAATCTAGATCATGAACTCAATTTACTTTATGAAGATATGTCTACAATTGGAATGAGAGTTAACTTTACTAGAAATAAAAAACTTCAAAAAGAAGCTCCAGATATAGAACGTACTATTATCAAATTAATTTACAAAATAGATGATGATGGAAGACTTCTCGGTCTACTCTTCTCTTGGCTAGAAACACACGGAAAACATTTAATTGCAGACAAATTCTTCAAAGAGTACAATTTGGCTAAAAAATTTCTTGGTGAATCTGTGTGGTTCTCAGCTATTTGTATATATATGTCGCATAAAAAAGATATTCGTTTTAAAAAAGGAATAAAAAAATTAAAAAACTATCATCATTTGGGAAATAGGGATCAAAATAATCTCATAAAATTAAAAGGTGCCGTTAAAATTTTTGAAGAAATTGGTATTTTAGTTCCTCTAAGTTCATTCAGAATTAGAGTACAAGATGTCTTTACTCAAGAAGAGCTTATTACTTGTAATCAACAATATCGAAATCGCTATCTGTTTGGAGCAAACTGGAGGGCAGAAATTATTACTAGCATTCAAAGAGGTGCAAAAAATCCTAATCAAGTGTCAAAAATTTTAGGATTAGCCAGGTCGAGAGTTTGTATAGTATTTAAAGAATATATGATGGTTAAAGACTTTGTGTAGTTTTTACTTCACCCTTTTTTTTGTTTTTATATAAAGATTAATTCCCCGTACAACTGCATCTGCATAAATGTCTTGGAATTTTGGATCAATCATTTTTTTAAGATCCTCTGGATTTGTAATAAATCCAACTTCAAGTAATACACCTGGTCTTTTCGACAATGCAAGAACATAGAAGAGTGCTGGCTTCACGCCGCGGCTTAAAATAGAGTTTCTTCCTTTTAAGGATTTCTTTTTTTCTGCATGAATTGTAAATGCTAGAGGTTTTGACGTTTTTACAGTCTGCTCTACTGCTAAATCAATTAAAATTTGCTGAATCGCATCTGCAGTTCCAGGGTTAATATTTTCAGCTTTTTCCACTTTTTTAATTGCAATATCATCATGATTATCAAGATAAAAAGTCTCAAACCCCTTGGCCCTAACATCTGCAGATGAATTGATATGAACTGAGATAAATAGATCAGCTTTTATTTTCTCAGCAATATTTGCTCTTTCTTGAAGAGTCACCGTACGATCCATACTTCGAGTAAGAAAAACTCTATGACCTTTACTTTGTAAACGATCGTATATTTTTTTTGATATTTCTAAAGTTAGATCTTTTTCTTTTATTGTTTGATTATTAAAAGATCCAACGGCACCATCTTCTTCTCCCCCATGACCAGGATCAATGAGAATCGTAGTTGCATGTATTGATATGCAACTAATGGCAAAATATATAAATAAAGTTTTGAACAAATTAGACATAAAAAAATGTTAATACATTTTTTTCAAGCTGTGACCAGGAAAGTAGTGTGAAAGTATTTTTCTATAATCCCAACCACGCTGTGCTAAGGTTAGAGCGCCAATTTGGCACAAGCCAACGCCATGACCTAGCCCTTCTCCTTGGAAAGACCACAAGCCACGCTCTTTTTTAATGTAAAAACTATTAGACGGAACTATAACTCTCCCAAAAAAACGCCGAACTAAACTTTTCTCTAGAAGTACTAACTGGTCTCCTACATATAGTGACAGTTTAAATTTTTCAAAATCATCATTAATTACTTTGATTGTCGAACTTTCGATTTTTTCAAAACTAATCTTTGCATGTTTGTTTTTTACTGCCCAATACAATAAGTCTTTAATTCGATCTTCAGTTAGCGTTTTCGTCCAGTCTTTGGGGCCTACGCCGAGACAAAAAGGACAATTCACACCCTGATAATCATTTTCACGATTATTCCAAACTTGATCCGGCCTTAATGTTCTCCCACCACATTTTGCATGAAAATACACAGGAGCAACCATCCCACTTTGATCTACTAATACTTCCCCTTTAGTACCCACCGAGGCCGTAGTCGTTTTTTCAGTAGCATCAAAATAAGATCCTACCACTTGATGTTTTTCTGAACTTTCCAAATCATAAAAAGCTTCATTGCCTAAAATTTTTGACACTTGCCCTGAAGTCATTTTTTGGAGTGCATATGATCTTGCCGCTACCGCTTGAGCTTTTAGTGCTTCTATATGCCAAGCGCTATTCATTTCCTTTGGAAGCAATTGAGCAATATAGTCTTCCATTGGTGTAACATTGATAACATCACAGCTATCACCTCTTGGAGAAGTTACTACTTTTAAAAGGCCCCGATAT